>NZ_AOMB01000014.1:0-97049 GCF_000336675.1 Halococcus hamelinensis 100A6
CATCAGAGATGTGTATAAGAGACAGGTGCAACATCTCGGGGATCGACGACGAGGAGCTCATCGAACTCGGCGAGGACCCCGCCGACCCCGGCGGCTACTTCATCGTCAACGGCTCCGAGCGCGTGCTGATGACCAGCGAGGACCTCGCGCCGAACAAGATCCTCGCCGAGTACGACTCGAAGTACGGCGACGAGATCCAGGTCGCCAAGACCTTCAGCCAGCGCCGTGGCTATCGCGCGCTCGTGCTGTGTGAACGCAACCGGGAGGGGCTGCTCGAGGTCTCCTTCCCGAGCGTCTCGGGTTCGATCGACTTCGTGACGCTGGTTCGGGCGCTGGGGCTCGAATCCGACGAGGAGATCGTCCACCGGGTCTCGGACGACCCCGAGGTCGTGAAGTTCATGCTCGAGAACTTAGAGGAGGCCGACGTCCAGACCGAGGAGGAGGCGATCGAGACCCTCGGCGAGCGCGTCGCCAGCGGCCAGGGCAAGAACTACCAGCTCAAACGCGCCAACTACGTCATCGACCGCTACCTCCTGCCCCACCTCCACGAGGAGGGCGTCGACGACGAGGACGTTCGTATCAACAAGGCGTTCTATCTCTGCCGGATGGCCGAGGCCTGTTTCGAACTCGCGCTCGGTCGGCGCGAGGCCGACGACAAGGACCACTACGCCAACAAGCGCCTCAAAGTCTCCGGCGACCTGATGACCGACCTGTTCCGCACGGCCCTGAACAAGCTCGCGCGCGACGTGAAGTACCAGCTCGAACGCGCGAACATGCGAAACCGGCAGCTCTCGGTCAACACCGTGGTTCGTTCGGACGTGCTGACCGAGCGGCTCGAACACCCGATCGCGACGGGTAACTGGGTCGGCGGGCGTTCGGGTGTCAGTCAGCTCGTCGACCGCACGGACTACATGGGCGTTCTCTCCCACCTCCGGCGGCTCCGCAGCCCGCTCTCCCGGAGTCAGCCCCACTTCGAGGCCCGCGACCTCCACGCGACGCAGTGGGGACGCATCTGTCCCTCCGAGACGCCGGAGGGGCCGAACTGTGGGCTGGTGAAGAACTTCGCGCAGTCGATGGAGCTCTCCCAGGACATCGACGACGAACGGGAACTGAAACGAGAACTCGCCACGATGGGGGTCGAGGGGATCCCCGGCATCGAGGGCGTCACCCCGAGTGCAGACTAACATGAGCAGCCAAACCCAATCCAACGCACGCGACGCAAAGGTCTACGTCAACGGGAGCCTCGTCGGTACCCACGCCGACCCCGAGGGGCTCGCCCACCAGGTCCGCGAGGCGCGCCGCCGCGGCGACGTCGCGTCGACGGTGAACGTCTCGGTCAAGGACGGGACCAACGAGGTCATCATCAACGCCGACGCCGGTCGGGCGCGCCGACCGCTGATAGTCGTCGAGAACGGCGAGCCGCTGATCTCCGAGGCGGAGGTCGAGTCGGTGGTCGACGGCGAGTCGGACTTCGACGACCTCGTCGAGGGTGGATACATCGAGTTCATCGACGCCGAAGAGGAAGAGGACATCCTGGTCGGCGTCGACGAGGACGACCTCACGCCCGACCACACCCACCTCGAGATCGACCCCCAGTTGATGTTCGGCATCGGCGCGGGGATGATCCCGTACCCCGAGCACAACGCGAGTCCGCGTATCACGATGGGGTCGGGGATGATCAAGCAGTCGCTCGGGCTCCCCTCCGCGAACTACCGGATCCGACCCGACACCCGCCAGCACCTGCTGCACTACCCCCAGCTCTCGATGGTGAAAACCCAGACCACCGAGCAGATCGGCTACGACGACCGACCGGCGGCCCAGAACTTCGTGGTCGCCGTCATGTCGTATGAAGGGTTCAACATCGAGGACGCGCTGGTGCTCAACGGCGGGTCGATCGACCGCGCGCTCGGCCGCTCGCACTTCTTCCGGACCTACGAGGGCGAGGAGCGCCGCTACCCCGGCGGACAGGAGGACCGCTTCGAGATCCCCGACGACGACGTTCGGGGCGCGCGCGGCGAGGAGGCTTACACCCACCTCGACGAGGACGGCCTCGTGAACCCCGAGACCGAGGTCAGCGAGAGCGCGGTGTTGCTCGGGAAGACCAGTCCCCCGCGATTCCTCGAAGAGCCGAACGACATGGGCGGTCTCAGCCCCCAGAAACGTCGCGAGACCAGCGTGACGATGCGCTCGGGCGAAGCCGGCGTCGTCGACACGGTGACGCTGATGCAGGGCGAGGACGGCTCGAAACTCTCGAAGGTCTCGGTGCGCGACGAGCGGATCCCCGAACTCGGCGACAAGTTCGCCTCGCGTCACGGTCAGAAGGGCGTCATCGGCCACATCGCCCCCCAGGAGGACATGCCCTTCACCGAGGAGGGCGTGGTGCCGGACCTGATCATCAACCCGCACGCGCTGCCCTCGCGGATGACGGTGGGCCACGTGCTCGAGATGCTCGGCGGCAAAGTGGGCTCGCTCGAAGGCCGCCGGGTCGACGGGACGGCCTTCACCGGCGAGGAGGAGGAGGAACTCCGTGGCGCGCTCGAAGACCACGGCTTCGATTCGAGCGGTAAGGAGCGGATGTACTCGGGCGTCACGGGCGAGAAGATCGACGCCGAGATCTTCGTGGGGACCATCTTCTATCAGAAGCTCTACCACATGGTCTCGAACAAGATCCACGCGCGTTCGCGCGGGCCGGTGCAGGTCCTGACCCGCCAGCCCACCGAGGGGCGCGCCCGCGAGGGTGGCCTCCGGGTCGGCGAGATGGAACGCGACGTGCTGATCGGCCACGGCGCGGCGATGGCACTCAAAGAACGCCTGCTCGACGAATCGGACAGGGAGTTCATCTACGTCTGCGGCAACTGCGGTATGAGCGCGGTCGAGAACGTCGAACAGCGTCGGGTCTACTGTCCCAACTGTGGCGAGGAGACCGACATCCACGAGATCGAGATGAGCTACGCGTTCAAGCTCCTGCTCGACGAGATGAAGGCGCTCGGCATCGCGCCCCGACTCGACCTGATCGACGCGGTCTGATCTACTACCCCACCAACCCATGAGCACCAACGCAACCCCCAAAGAAATCGGCGCGATCGACTTCGGGCTGATGAACCCGGAGGAGTATCGCGAGATGAGCGCGACGAAGATCATCACGGCCGACACCTACGACGACGACGGCTACCCCATCGACATGGGGCTGATGGACCCCCGATTGGGTGTCATCGACCCCGGCCTCGAGTGTAGCACGTGTGGCCAGCACTCCGGGTCGTGCAACGGCCACTTCGGCCACATCGAGCTCGCCGCCCCCGTGATCCACGTCGGCTTCACGAAACTCATCCGACGACTCCTGCGCGGGACCTGTCGGGAGTGTTCGCGGCTCCTGCTCGATTCGGCCGAGCGCGAGGAGTTCGCGACCCGGCTCCAGCGCGCCCGCGAACTCGACAACGACGTCAACGACGTCACGAAGGCCGCGATCCGCCAGGCCCGAAAGAAGGACCGCTGTCCCTACTGCGGCGAGGAACAATACGACGTCCAGCACGAGAAACCCACGACCTACTACGAGGTCCAGGACGTGCTCGCGGCGGACTACCCGCAGCTGATCGCGGCGGCGATGCAGCCCGACGAGGAGGAGGACGAGCCCGGAACGTCCCCACAGGAGCTCGCCGACGAGACGGACATCGAGCTCTCGCGGATCAACCAGATCCTCGGCGGGGAGTTCCGCCCGCGCGAGGAGAGCCGGAAGGCCATCGAGCGCGCCCTCTCGGTCGACCTCTCCGAGGAGGACCTCAACAAGCTGATGCCCTCGGACATCCGCGACTGGTTCGAGGACATCCCGGACGAGGACGTGGGCGTCCTCGGCATCAACGCCGAGCGCTCGCGACCCGAGTGGATGGTTCTCACCGTACTACCGGTGCCGCCGGTGACCGCACGACCCTCGATCACACTCGACAACGGCCAGCGGAGCGAGGACGACCTCACCCACAAGCTGGTGGACATCATCCGGATCAACCAGCGGTTCATGGAGAACCGCGAGGCCGGTGCGCCCCAGCTGATCATCGAGGACCTCTGGGAACTCCTCCAGTACCACGTCACGACCTTCATGGACAACGAGATCAGCGGGACGCCGCCGGCACGCCACCGTTCCGGCCGTCCCCTGAAGACCCTCTCCCAGCGACTCAAAGGGAAGGAGGGTCGGTTCCGCGGGTCGCTCTCGGGCAAGCGGGTGAACTTCTCCGCCCGGACCGTGATCTCGCCGGACCCGACGCTGAGCCTCAACGAGGTCGGGGTTCCCGAGCGGGTCGCGAGCGAGATGACCCAGACGATGAACGTCAACGAGCGCAACATCGAGGAGGCGCGCCAGTACGTTCGCAACGGCTCGGAGGTCCACCCCGGTGCGAACCGGGTGATCCGGCCCGACGGCAAGGTGATGAAGATCTTAGAACAGGCGAAGGAGGAGCTAGCCGAGCGCATCGAGCCCGGCTGGCAGGTCCAGCGCCACCTCACCGACGGCGACATCGTGATCTTCAACCGCCAGCCGTCGCTCCACCGGATGAGTATCATGGCCCACGAGGTGGTCGTGATGCCGTACAAGACCTTCCGGCTGAATACGGTGGTTTGTCCGCCGTACAACGCCGACTTCGACGGCGACGAGATGAACATGCACGCCCTCCAGAACGAGGAGGCGCGGGCTGAGGCTCGCGTGCTGATGCGGGTCCAAGAGCAGATCCTGAGTCCGCGCTTCGGCGAGAACATCATCGGCGCGATCCAGGACCACGTCTCGGGGACCTATCTGTTGACGCACGACGACCCCGAAACGGGTGGGGTGCCGTCGTTCAACGAGACCCAGGCGCTCGACTTGCTCCGAGCCACTGGGGTCGATACGCTGCCCGACGCCGACGGCGAGGACGACCAGGGCCGACCGCTCTGGACGGGTCGGACGATCTTCTCCGAACTCCTGCCGGACGGTCTCGACCTCGACTTCACGAGCTCGACCGGCGACACCGTGGTGATCGAGAACGGCCGGCTCGTCGAGGGCACCGTCGACGAGGACGCGGTCGGCGCGTTCGGCGGCGAGGTCGTCGATACGATCGTCAAGCAGTACAGCGAGACGAGGGCCCGAGTGTTCATCAACGAGGTGGCCTCGCTCGCGATGCGGGCGATCATGCACTTCGGGTTCTCGCTGGGTATCGACGACGAGTCGATCCCCAACGAGGCCGAGGCTCAGATCGACGAGAGCATGGCCAACGCCTACGAGCGGATCGACGAGCTGATCGAGACCTACGAGAACGGCGACCTCGAGAGCCTGCCGAGCCGCACGGTCGACGAGACCCTCGAGATGAAGATCATGCAGACGCTCGGGAAGGCCCGGGACTCCGCCGGTGACATCGCGGAGGACCACTTCGCGCGCGACAACCCCGCCGTGGTCATGGCCGAGTCGGGCGCACGTGGCTCGATGCTCAACCTCACCCAGATGGCGGCGTGTGTCGGCCAGCAGGCGGTCAGAGGTGAGCGGATCAACCGCGGCTACGAGGACCGAACCCTTTCGCACTACCAGGAGAACGACCTCTCGGCCGAGGCCCACGGCTTCGTCGAGCACTCCTACCGTGGCGGGCTCACCCCGCGTGAGTTCTTCTTCCACGCGATGGGTGGCCGCGAGGGGCTGGTGGACACGGCGGTCCGGACCTCGAAGTCCGGCTACCTCCAGCGCCGGCTGATCAACGCGCTCAACGAACTGGAGACCCAGTACGACGGGACCGTACGGGACACCTCCGACAACATCGTCCAGTTCGAGTTCGGCGAGGACAACACGAGCCCCGTGAAGGTCTCCTCGGGCGTCGACAACGATATCGACGTCGACGAGATCGCCGACCGCGTGCTCGCCGCGGAGTTCGAGGACGACGGCGAGACGTTCGCCCAGCCGACGAACCTCTCGGAGCACGCCGACGCGCGCACCACCGACCGCGCGACCACGTCGGATGCGCCGATCGACGTCCCGGAGGTGAGCGATGACTGAGATCACGACGGCGATCGAGACCGCCGTCGAGGAGACGACCCTCCCGAAGCGCCTGAAGGACGAGGTCTACGCCACGATCGAGTCGCGCGAGGTCACCGAGGACGAAGCGACGTCGATCGTGGACGCGGTCGAGAATCGCTACCTCGACACGCGGGTCGAACCGCTCGACCCCGTCGGGACGGTCTCGGCCCAGTCGATCGGCGAACCGGGGACCCAGATGACGATGAACACGTTCCACTACGCGGGCGTCGCGGAGATCGACGTCACGCAGGGGCTGCCCCGGCTGATCGAACTCGTCGACGCCCGGAAGACGCCGGACACGCCGATGATGACGGTCTACCTCGACGGCGAGTACGCCACGGACCGGGAGAAAGCCCACGAGGTGGTCTGGAACATCGAGTCCACGCGTATCCTGGCGCTCGGCGACGTCTCGACCAACGTCGCGGACATGCTCGTCCAGGTCAGCCTCAACCAGCAGACCCTCGACGAGCGGATGATCTCGGCCGAGGAGGTCGCCGAGATAATCGAGGACTCGCTCGGGGTCGACGTGGCTCGAAACGGGACCACGATCGAGTTCGGCCCGGCACAGCCGAGCTACCGCGGCCTGCTCCAGCTCGTCGAGGAGCTCCGCGAGATCGTCTTCAAGGGTATCGAGGACGTCTCGCGCGTCGTGATCCGAAAGGAGGAGCTCGAAGAGGGCGAGGAGTTCGTGCTCTACACCGAGGGGTCGGCCTTCGGCGACGCCCTCGACATCGAGGGCGTCGACGCCTCCCGGACGACCTGTAACAACATCCACGAGGTCTACCGAAACCTCGGGGTCGAGGCGGCCCGCGAGATCATCATCGAGGAGACGATGAACACCCTTGAAGAGCAGGGGCTCGGCGACGTCAACATCCGCCACCTGATGCTGGTGGCGGACATCATGACCGCCGAGGGGACGATCGAGTCGATCGGTCGCCACGGCATCTCGGGCAACAAGGACTCCGTTCTCGCGCGCGCGGCGTTCGAGGTCACGGTGAACCACCTGCTCGACGCCGCGGTCCACGGCGAGGTCGACGACCTCAACGGCGTGGCCGAGAACGTCATCGTCGGCAAACCCATCAAGCTCGGCACCGGCGACGTCACGCTCCGGATGGGCGGGGCGACGGCCTCCGACGAGACCGAACCCGCCGACTGAGATGCGCGTCACGCTGTCGGACGCCGCCCGGCGACGTATCGGGCTGTTCGACGACGTCACGGGCGCGAACGCGCTCGACTGTCTGACCGACGACATGGGCGTGTGCTTTCTGGTGGCCGCCGGCGAGATGGCCGACGCTATCGGGCCCGACGGACGGACGGTCGAGAAGCTCGAGGACCGACTCGGCGAGCGGGTCACGCTGGTCGAGACCGCCGAGACGGCCGAGCGGTTCGTCGCCAACGCGCTCGCGCCCGCGGTGGTGCACAACGTCACGATCAGCGAGAACCGGAGTACGGTGGCCTACGCCGAGGTCGACCGGGCGGATACGGGCGTCGCCATCGGGCGCGACGGCCGCACCATCGACCTCGCACGGCGGCTGGCGAAGCGCCACTTCGATATCGACGCGATCGAACTGGTCTGAACCGACGCCCTCAGGCGATCCGTACGATACTTCTCCGCATCGACTGACGGTTCGACATGGCCGTTTCATTTCGCCAGCCCACGGACGACGACCCCGAACGGATCGCCGGATGGACCGATTCGCCGGCGTCACTGCTCCAGTGGGCCGGGCCCGTGTTCTCGTTCCCGTTCGATGCGGCACAGCTTCGTGACCACCTCGGCGAAATCGAGGACTCGGGACCTACACACCGGGCGTACGCCGCCGCTGCTGATGGCCGACTCGTGGGGTACCTCGAACTCGCCGACATCGATCGCGAAAACCGTTCGGCCCGCGTCGCGCGAGTGATCGTCGACCCGGCCGAGCGCGGGAACAGCTACGGAACGGCGATGGTGCGTGAAATCGTCCGGATCGGATTCGACGAGCTTGGTCTCCACCGGATCGGTCTCCGCGTGTTCGACTTCAACGAGGTCGCGATCGGGTGTTACGAGACCGTTGGCTTCGTCCAGGAGGGCGTGCTCCGCGACGTACGCCGACACGGTGAGGAGTACTGGTCGCTGGTGACGATGAGTTACCTCGAAACCGAACGGCCGTCGGATGAGTGATCCCCTCTTTTAGGCCGGCCGAAATACCGAAACCGCTTTTCGTTCCGACGGCAGTGCTCCCGTATGGTACCATCCACCGCGGACACGGGATCGAGCGCCGAGGTCGTCGTCGTCGGCGACGGCATCGCCGGTCTCTCGGCGGCCATGTTCACCGCCCGGCACGACCTGGGGACGCTGGTCCTCGGCGACGGCGAGTCGATCCTCCGGCGGAACGCCCACCTCGAGAACTATCCCGGGTTCCCGGCGGGGGTCAACGCACGACTCTTATTGGAGATGATGGGCGAGCAGGCCGACCGCGCCGGCTGCGACCGGCGGGAGGCGACCGTGACGCATGTCGAACCCCTCGACGACGGGTTCGCCGTCGAGACGGCCTTCGGGGACCGATACGAGACCCGATACGTGATCGCCGCGACCCGGAACGCGGTCGGCTACCTCGCCGACGTCGACGGGCTGGGGGTCATCGACCGCGGGAAGACGTTCCTCGAAACCGACGAGCGCGGCCGGACCGGCGTCGAGGGGCTCTACGCCGCGGGTCGGATCGCGGAGAAACCCTACCAGGCGGTCGTGAGCGCCGGCCACGGTGCGGAGGTGGCCGTCACGCTGCTGGAGGACGACGAGGCACCGTTCTACCACGACTGGGTCACGCCCGAGGGCTACTTCACCGGGCGTGGTCGCGACCTCCCGCCGGGCTGTGAGGAGGTCGACGAGGAGGAGCGCCGGCGGCGGGAGGACGAATCGCGGGAGGTCGTCGGTGAGTACGTCGCCGAGCGCCACCCGGACGACCAGCAGACCCATCCGAGCCTTCGGGAGGAATGAATCCCCTCTCCGAGGCGGCTCGAAACGGGAGGCATAAGTGCGCCCGTCGGATATGGGTGTCATAATGGCTAACGGCAAGTACGCAGGGCGAAAGCTCAAAAAGGACCGCCAGAACCACCGGTGGTCCGACTCGAAGTACGCCCGCCGCGCCCGCGGGCTCCGCGAGAAGACCGACGCGCTCGAAGGTGCGCCACGGGGTCGGGGCATCGTGCTCGAAAAGGTCGGGATCGAGGCCAAACAGCCCAACTCCGCCATCCGCAAGTGTGTGCGGGTCCAGCTGATAAAGAACGGCAAGCAGGTGACGGCGTTCTGTCCCGGCGACGGCGCGATCAGTTTTATCGACGAACACGACGAAGTCACCATCGCGGGTATCGGCGGCGCGAAGGGCCGCGCGATGGGTGACCTCTCGGCGGTCAACTACAAAGTCGAGAAGGTCAACGGCGTATCGCTGATCGAACTCGTTCGCGGGAACGCGGAGAAACCCGTCCGATGAGCGAGAGCGAGGCCGCCGAGGAGGAAGAGCAGGAAGCGGCGGACGAGGAGGTCGTCGCCGAGGAGGAGGCCGAACACGAGGCCGCCACCGGCGCGAAGCTCTTCGAGAAGTGGGACGTCACCGGGATCGAGTACGTCGACCCGAGCACCGAGCGCTATCTCAACGTGACGCCGGTCGAGCACACGATGGGCCGTCACGCCAGCAAGCAGTTCCAGAAAAGCGAGATCTCGGTGGTCGAGCGGCTGATCAATCGGCTGATGCAGACCGGCGAGAACACCGGGAAGAAACAGCAGGCGACCCGGATCGTTCGCGACGCCTTCGACCTCGTCCACGAGCGTACCGACGAGAACCCGGTCCAGATCCTGGTGCGCGCGGTCGAGAACGCCGCGCCGCGCGAGGAGACGGTGCGGCTCAAGTACGGCGGGATCTCGGTCCCGCAGGCCGTCGATATCGCCCCCCAGCGCCGGGTCGACCAGGCGCTGATGTTCCTCGCACAGGGCGCGTACAACGCCTCCTTCAAGTCGCCCACCGACGCTCACGAGGCGCTCGCCAGTCAGCTCACGGGCGCGGCGGACTACGACGTCCAGAGCTACGCGATCAATCAGAAGGAAGAACGAGAGCGCGTCGCGGCCGCCGCGCGCTGACGGGTCGGGACCGCTCGGTCCGACGCGGGTTCGATTCGCTGTTTCCTGTTTCGCAACGCCGCCATAGCCACGCCGAGGCTCGACGAGGTCGTTCGATACCGACGTGAGTGCTGTCCGCGAGATGAGTGTCGTTTCGTGGCGAGGCCGGCGATCCGTTGGTCGAACCGCTCACTCGGTGGTACGTCCGAAGGTGTCCTGCCCGTCGGAATCGAGCGCTCAGTCGGCGGCGTAGCCCGTGCGGATCGCGTACTCGCGGGTCGCCTCGACGAGGGTTCGCCGGTACTCGCTCGTGTCGGGGTCGGCGGCGAGCGTGCGGAACCGGCGTTTGAAGGCGGGCAGGTCGACCCCGGCGGCGTCGTCGGCGGCGGCGTGGGCGAGGTCGTAGAGGCGGTGGTCGTCGGGGATGCAGTCGTGGCGTTCGAGGAGGGCGAGCGCGAACGCGGCGTTCACCGCCGTGATGTTCGGGTCGGCGGCGGGGGTGAGGCGTTTCCAGGTCGGCGGGTCGACGGGTCTATCGGCGAGCGCGCTGGCGAGGCTGGATTCGAGAAACGCCACCAATCGGTCCGCGGGGGCCACGCTCAGGGTGATGTCGTCGGCGTAGATGTCCTTCATGTGGTTCGCGATCTGATAGCACTGGGTGAGGGTCCGGCGCTCGACGGTGTGACCCGCGAGCGCGAGGGTGATGGCCTCCCCTGTGGACTGGATGTGGGAGGGGTGGGACTGCTCGTACCGGCGCATGTGGGAGTACTCGTGGAGGGCGAGCGGGCGGGCCATCGCGCTGCTCGCGGCCTGACGTGAGATGTTGAGGACGTGACGGTCGTCGTAGTGGGCGGTCCACGTCCGCGAGTCCGGGTCCTCGCGGATCGTGACCTCGACGGGGAGGTCGAGGTCGTGTTCGGTCTCGAAGAGGTCGCGCGCCCCGAGGAACGGTTCGGTTGGGCCGGGCGACTGCACGCGAACATCCATGTGTACCAGTACCAGGGGGCTGCCCGGTATGACTCTTGTGCCGGCCTCGCGGTCGTAGGATGCGGAAACGGATCGAGTTCGTTCGCTCGCCCGAAACACCGAAAGACTCGCGTTCTCTCGCTCCGCTCGTTCACGCGAAACACCCTCACTTCGCTCCGCTCGTGACGAGCTTCCGCCTCGCTCCGCTCGGCGGAAACACCGATGGACTCACATCGTTCGTCCATCGAGCTTCGTGCTCGCTCGCTCTGCTCGCTCCCCCGAAACGCCGAAAGACTCGCCCGGCTCGTCTTTCGAGCCTCGCGTTCCCTCGCTCCGCTCGTTCACGCGAAACACCGTCGTTTCGCTTCGCTCACGACGTGCTTCACGCTCGCTCCGCTCGCGTGAAACAGCACCCTTTTGACCTTCCTTCCGGTAGGATTTCGTATAATGGGCAGACGCAAACAGATCGTCCAAGAGTGCGAGCGACTGATGGACAAGCCGGAGAACATCCGGAACATCGCCATCGCCGCCCACATCGACCACGGTAAGACCACCCTGACCGACAACCTGCTCGCCGGCGCGGGCATGATCTCCTCGGACCTCGCGGGCGAGCAGCTCGCGATGGACACCGAGGAGGACGAGCAGGAACGCGGGATCACGATCGACGCGGCGAACGTCTCGATGACCCACGAGTACCAGGACACCAACCACCTCATCAACCTCATCGACACCCCCGGCCACGTCGACTTCGGGGGCGACGTCACACGTGCGATGCGCGCGGTCGACGGCGCGCTCGTCGTGGTCGACGCCGTCGAGGGCACGATGCCCCAGACCGAGACCGTCGTCCGGCAGGCGCTCCGCGAGGGCGTCAAGCCCGCGCTGTTCATCAACAAGGTCGATCGACTGATCAACGAGCTCCAGGAGGGCCCCGAGGAGATGCAAGAGCGCCTCCAGAGCGTGATCGGCGACGTCAACGAGCTCATCCGCGGGATGGCCGAGGACAAATACGAGAACGAGGGTTGGAAGGTCTCCGTCCAGGACGGGACCGTGGCCTTCGGCTCCGCGCTCTACAACTGGGCCACCAGCCTGCCCCAGATGCAGGAGACGGGCATCGACTTCGGCGACATCATCGACTACAACCGCAACGACAACATCGACGAGCTCCGCGAGAACTCGCCGCTCTCGAACGTCGTGCTCGATATGGTCGCCGAGCACTTCCCGAACCCAGAGAAGTCCCAGCCAGAACGGATCCCAACCGTGTGGCGTGGCGACGACTCGACCGACCTCGCCGAGAGCATGCGTCTCGTCGACGACGAGGGTGAAGTCGTGTTCATGGTCACCAGCATCTCGATCGACCCCCACGCCGGCGAGATCGCGACCGGGAGGCTGTTCTCGGGGACGATCGAACGCGGCCAAGACCTCTACGTCTCGGGGACGGCGGGGCAGAACCGGGTCCAGTCGGTCGGGCTCTTCATGGGTGGCGAGCGCGAGGAGGTCGACCGCATCCCCGCCGGTAACATCGCGGCCGTCACGGGGCTTCACGACGCCATCGCGGGGTCCACGGTGTCCTCCGTCGAGATGACGCCGTTCGAGTCGATCGAGCACATCTCGGAACCGGTCATCACGAAGTCCGTCGAGGCACAGACGATGGACGACCTCCCGAAACTCATCCAGACCCTCCAGCAGGTCTCGAAGGAGGACCCCACGATTCGCGTGGAGATCAACGAGGACACCGGCGAACACCTGATCTCGGGCCAGGGTGAACTCCACCTCGAAGTCATCACCCAGCGTATCGAGCGCAATCAGGGTATTCCGGTGACGACCGGTGAACCGATCGTCGTCTTCCGCGAGGCCGTTCAGCAGGCCTCCGAGACGGTCGAAGGGCAGTCGCCGAACCGCCACAACCGCTTTTACATCACCGTCGAGCCGCTCTCGGAGGACATCGTCGAGACCCTCCAGCTCGGCGAGGCCTCGATGGACATGCCCGAACTCGAACGTCGCGAGGCGCTCCAGGAGGCCGGCATGGACAAGGACACCTCCCAGGAGGTCGAGGAGATCCACGGCACCAACATCCTCATCGACGAGACGAAGGGTATCCAGCACCTCAACGAGACGATGGAGCTCGTCGTCGAGGGCTGGGAGGAGGCGCTCGACGACGGGCCGCTCGCCGCCGAACCGGTCCAGGGCACCCTCATCCGGCTCCACGATGCGCGCCTCCACGAGGACGCCATCCACCGGGGTCCGGCACAGGTCATCCCCGCCGTTCGCCAGGCCGTCCACGGCGCGCTGATCAACGGCCGCATCTCGATGCTCGAACCGATCCAGAACGTCCGCATCGACGTCCCCTCCGAACACATGGGTCCCGCCTCGGGCGAGATCCAGGGCCGCCGGGGCCGCGTCGACGACATGTACCAGGAGGGCGACCTCATGGTGGTCGAGGGCGTCGCGCCGGTCGAGGAGATGATCGGGTTCGCCTCCGACCTCCGGTCGGCCACCGAGGGACGGGCCTCTTGGAACACCGAGAACGCCGGCTTCCAGGTCATGGCCGACAACCTCCAGCCCGAGACCATCCGCGAGATCCGCGAGCGCAAGGGGATGAAGCTCGAGCTGCCGGCCGGCGTCGACTACTTCTAAAGACCCACCTTTTGCTGCGGTCGCTCGTTCGCCGTCGGCTCACTCGCTCCCTGGCAAAATGTGGATCAAAAGCCTCCTCCTTCCTTCCAGTCAGTCGTCGGCCCGCTCGCTCACTTCGTTCGCTCGCGGTACGATCACCACCACCTCCGCCCAGCACCGTACCACACCCGCAAGCTGCACAGCACCGCCGAAGCCCTCGCCGCGCGCTCACTTCGTTCGCTGCTCGCTTCGCTCGCGCGGCTCGCCCTTCATCCACCAGGACCCGCCACTACATCCGCCCGCCACCGCACCGCAACCGCCCGCCGGCGGGCGGCCATCCACAGACCGAAGGTCACGGGGTGCGTTGTGAAGTCGTGAGCGACGAGTACGTGATCGAGGTCAAACCGTCCGCGCGCCGCGCCAGCCGAGCGGCCGGCGAGTGGGTCCACGAACACGGCCGCCGGCGCACCTTCGAGTCGAAAGCCCTCGCCCGCGAGTGGGCCCACACCGACGCCGACGGCCGAGTTTGGGTTCAGAACGCGGCTCCCCACGATTCCAGCTCGGTCGACGGCTACCTCGTCGGCGGCCGCCGTCCGGTGAGGAGCCGCTCGTCCGCACGACAGTCCACTATCGATGCACAGCAGGCGCTGACGGACTGAAGGTCGAAGAGTGCACCGGGGGTGAGACCTGAACCACGCACGGACGTTCCTGCTCGCTCGTTTCACTCGCTGTGCGGGCTGTCCGTTCTCGTTCAAATCACGTCGTCTCTGGTCACGAGTACGAGAGGCTCCGCTTCTCGGAATTGAAAACTGAGTAATGCGCCGGGGGTGAGATTTGAACTCACGTGTCCGTGAGGACAGTTGCTTTCGAGGCAACCGCCTTGGCCAGGCTAGGCTACCCCGGCTCATCTACCGATCCGGTGGACGCCCTGTTATCCGTTTCGGTCTCCGATCGCCATCCCTAAGCCTCCCGCCGCGTCCGTTTGGGCATGGATGTCACGGCGGCGAACGAGGAGACCGACGCGGTCCTCGACGCCCTCGGCGCGACCGTGATCGCCGAGCGCTCGCTGCTCGAAACCGTGCTGCTGGGTGTGCTCGCCCGCGGTCATGTCCTCTTCGAGGACGTCCCCGGCACCGGCAAAACACTGATCGCCCGGAGCACCGCCCGCGCGCTCGGACTCTCTTTCTCCCGAGTCCAGTTCACCCCCGACCTCCTGCCCGCCGACGTCACGGGAACCCACATCTACAACGAGGGGACGAGCGAGTTCGAGTTCTCGCCCGGCCCGGTCTTCGCGAACGTCGTGCTCGCCGACGAGATCAACCGCGCGCCGCCGAAGACCCAGGCCGCACTGCTCGAAGCTATGGAGGAGGGCCAGGTCACCGTCGACGGCGAGACCCACGACCTCCCGGAGCCCTTCTTCGTGCTCGCGACCCAGAACCCCGTCGAGATGGCGGGCACCTTCGAACTCCCCGAGGCACAGGTCGACCGCTTCCTCGTCAAGACCGGGGTGGGCTACCCCGACGAAGCGGGCGAGATCGAACTCCTCCGTCGGCGGGCGGCGCGCGAAGAACGGAGCCCGGCGGTCGAGGAAGTCCTCTCGGCCGAACGGGTCCGCGCGCTGCAGACCGTGCCCGAGACCGTTCGTGTCGACGAGGACCTCCTCGCCTACCTCGTCGCCATCGCCCGGGCGACCCGCCAGCGCTCGACCTGTTCGGTCGGGGTCTCGCCACGGGGTACCCAGCGGCTGTTCGAGGCCGTCCGCGCCCGCGCGGTGCTCTCCGGTCGTGATTTCGTCACGCCCGACGACGTGAAGGCCATCGTCCCCGCCGTCTGCGCACATCGGCTGGTGCTCACGCCGGATGCTGCGGTTGAGAACGTCGAAAAACGGTCCGTGGTCGCCGACGTGCTGGACTCGGTTCCAGTGCCGACGGTCTGACCGCTCGAACGTCTACTCGTCCGACTGCTGTTTCAGGTAGACCGCGAAACCGATCATCGTCGGCGGCCAGAGCCCGATGAACATCCCGCGCTGTTCGTTGCCGCGGACGTAGTACTCATAGAGCGCGAGCGCCACCGAGCCGAGTGCGCCGAACGCGAGGTACGGGGCACCGCCTTCCTCCGGGACCGCGTCTGTCTCTGACATTGCAACCCCGCTTCGGTCGGTACCCGAATACACCCCCGGAACGCGTCGGTTCCTTCCGAGGCCGCTACCCTGATACGGGTTCAGGTACCGGCCGTTTCGGCGAAAAAAGGCCCAGATGCCTGGCGCGAACCGAGCGAGGACGAGGCCTCGACGGCTTCACGTCGGCCCCGCTCGGGAGCGGCAAGGCTGATCGAGTACCGACATGTGCGCTCGCGAATGACCACCAGGGCGGACGACGAGCGGGGCTGTCCGAAGTGCGGCCACACCGGAGTCGACGTCGGCGAGATGTCGACGTCGGGCGGCGTGCTCCCGAGGATGCTCGGCGTTCAGACGAACGGTTTCACGGTCGTCTCGTGTACCGGCTGCGGTTACTCCGAACGCTACCGCGACACCACCTCGGGGTCGGGCGACATCACCGACGTCGTCTTCGGCTGATGGCAGCGACAAACCCACGACCGGGCGTCGTCCTACGGTCTGAGGGCGATGGCGAGTACCACCGCGCCACAGAGGAGGACGACCGGTGCGAGCGCCGGCCCGCCGCCGACGAACCGATAGACCAGTGTGCCGACGATCGCCGCGCCGAGCGCGAGCCCCGCGCTCGCACCGGCGTGAACGAGTTCGAGCCGCCTCGTCTCGGCCGCCCGCCCGAGCTCCGCACCGAGGTCGATGGCGAACGTGGCGACGTCCCACGCGACCACTGCGCCGGCGGTCGAAAGCAGCAGGAGTTCGGGCGGTGCGTCGGCGATACCAGCGAGGAGGACGCCACAGAACACCCCCGTCGCCCCGAGGGTGACGGCGGCGTGCGAGCGCCGGTAGAGCCCCACACCGACGGTGACCGTCCCGAGCGCACCGAGGCCGAACGCGGCGGGCGAGACGGCGAGCGCGAGCGCGCCGACCGCCCCCGCGACGATCGCGATCCCTTCACTCAGTCGCGGCGGCGAGCGGTCGATGACGCTGCTCACCGCGAGCCTCCAGCGCGTGCGAGCGCCACCGCGAACGGTTCGTCGCCCCAGTCGACCACGGGGATCCCGGCGGCCCGAAGCTTCGAGAGCCGGACCCGGCGCTCGGTTCGCGCGAGCTGACCGCCCGGCGTGTCGGTCGCCGTGGGGTCGGGGCTCACGACGCTCACAGGGTGGCCACCGACGTCGAGCCGCCGGAGCAAACGCACGAGGGCGTCGTCACAGATCGGCGAGCAGACCACGACCTGTGCGCGCGCAGGGATGCGTCGTCGGAGCCGCCGGAGCCGTATCGAGGGGAAGAACGGCTCGTCTGGCGGGGTGGGAGCGAACGCCGGGTGGGTGGCGAGCGCCTCGCGGACCTGCGCACGATGGGTCGGCCCCGTTCCGGGTGCGAGCCAGTAGGGATCGGGCGAGAGCGCTGCGAGACCCGTGGGGTTCTCCGCCTTCGTGAGACCGACGTAGAGCGCGCCGGCAGCCCTCACCGACCGCGAGACCGCCGACTCCGCCGCCGGACTCGGCGCACGGTAGGCCTCCTCGCGGGCATCGACGAGGAGGACGACCGCCGCGGCGCGCTCCTCGCGGAGGTCGACGGTCGAGAGGTCGCCGGTCTTCGCCAGCCGGTTCCAGTCGACCCGCGAGAGGGGGTCGCCCGGTCGGTACTCGCGGGTGGCCTGGAACGCCACCCCCGACCCGCCGATGTCGGTGAGCACGCGGCCGGGCTGGTCGATGGTTCGGTCGCGGAGGCCCCCCTCGACCCCGAAGCCGAGCGGCGGAACGCACGTCAGGGGTGTCTCGGTCGTCGCGACGACCCGCGCGACACGGTCGGTCGCCCCGACCGTATCCCGGAGCAGGACGAACGCCGACTCGAACCGGTGGACGCCACGCGTCGCGGCGACGCCGTACGAGAAGGTCGCGGTCTCGCCGAGTCCGAGCGGCGCGGTCGCGAACCGCGGCGACCCCTCGTCGACCGCGAGCCCCGGTGGGACGCCGTCGACGACCCGGAGGTCGTTGCATATCGACTCGCCGACGTTCTCGACCTCGACGGTGACGGTGACCGTCTCGTCGGGCGCGGGCCGGGACTCGCTCACGCTCCGCTCGATCCGGAGGGTGGCGGGCGGCGGCCGGGCCGACCGCGAGACCGCGGCGAAGGCGATGCCCACGACGCCACAGAGCACCAGCCCCGGGCTCGTGGCGAGGATCCCGACCGCACCCGCTACCAGTGCGAGCGCGCTCACCCCCCGCCACCGCCCGGTCCTGCGGACCGTCTCGTCGACGACCCCCTCCTCGCGACCGGTGGACGTACTCCGGGTCCGGCCGGTGCTCATCGGTCGTGCTCCCGGTCGGCGATCCGCGCGAGCGCGTCGATGGCGTGACGTGCCCGTCGCCGTGGGCTGGGTTCGCCGCTGAACGCCGCCCGGAGGCGCTCTTCGAGGGGGACGTCCGACGCGTGTGCCTCGGCGAAGAACGCTGCGGCGTGGGGGTCGTCGGTCCAGGTCCCCGCGGCGAGGCGCTCGCGGGCCGTCGTCTCGCTCTCGCCGTCGCGGACCAGCACCGCCACCGCGAGTTCGTCGAGGCGGTCGCGAACCGAGCGACGCTCGCCGATGCCGAACCGCCGACCCCGCGAGCCGAGCGCGTCGAGCTGGCGGTCGAGTTCGGCACCCGGCGTCGGGACGGACAGCGGCCGTTCGGGCGTCGGCGGTTCGATCCGTTGCTCGTCGGTGGTCGCGCGTTCGTAGACCGCCGCCGCGCCCGCGAGCCCCGCGACCACCCCGACGAGCGTGAGCAAGCTCGGTGTCACCCCGACCGCGAGCGAGGGCGCGACCACGACCGCCAGCCCCGCGAGAACGCAGCCGACGCCGACCCCGACGCCGAGACGTCGCCAGTTCACGGCTCCTCCGCGTAGGTCTCCTCGATGCGTCTGAGCGCGCTCGTCGCCCGCCGCTCGCGCTCGTCGGTCACTCGCTCGTCCCCGTACCGGACCCGCGTGAACAGGTCGGTGAGTTCGTCGACGTCTCGCCCGTTCATCCCGGCCTCGGTCGCCGCGCGCGCGAACTCGCCCGGCGTGCTCGATTCGGGACGCGTCACGTCGAGGTGGTCGGTCATCTCGCGCCACGCGCGGTAGACCCCGTTTTCGAGCGTCGCGTCGTTCTCGATCCGGTCGGCCGCCCGCCCCGCCGCCCGCCCGACCCCCGCCATCCCCGATGCATCGGTCGACGTCGAGTCGGCTTCGTCCATCTCCCCCTCGTCCTCCGACCGGAGGACGGCCGCGAGACCCACGATCAGCACCGCTCCCACCGCGACCGCCACCAGCGGGAGCTCCGTCGAGACGGGCTGGAGAGCGGTATCGGTCACCCCGCCCGACCCGCCGCCCGGGAACGAGGGCTGGCCCGTGCCCATGCCGCTCCCGTTCCCCCGTCGTCGGCCGTCGCTGCCGAACAGCTGGAGGATCAAATATCCCGCGGCGAGCAGGGCACCGAGCACGACCGCGCCGACCGCGGCCCGCCGGAGGTCGGCGAGGTCGAACTCGTTCCAGAGCAAAACGAGGAGAACGAGCGCCATCACCCCGACCACGACGAGTAGTAGCTGAAAGAACTCGGTCGGGAACTCACTGGTCGTCTCCGGCGACGGCGACCCCCCGAGACTGAAGCCGCTGCCCGAGCCGAGGAAGCCGCCGGAGCCGCCGCCGCTCCCGCCGCCGGCTCCCTGGGTGGCCGTCGGGGTGTCGATGACGGCGGCCCCGACGGCGAGCGCGAGCACCGCGAGGAGGGCGACCAGCACCGAGGCGAGCCTGCTCCGATTCACAGCGAATAGCTGGAGGCGGCGCGTTTGAGCCTTTCCCTCACCTCACACGCCGGTCTATACGGTGTCGGTGTCCTCCGCGTCGTCGAGCGCCGTGAGGTCGCGTTCGTCGTTGTACTCGCCACGACCGCCCGCCTCGCCGGTGAGTTCGCCGTGGAGCGCCTCGCGGACCCCCTCGGGGGTGTCGTACTCGTCGTCGAGCCGGCGGAAGACGTCGCCCATCGACTCGGTCTCGTTCGGCATGTCGATCGGCTGGTCGGCGTACTCGGTCGCGAGGTCCTCGCTCCCCACGGGGTACTTCCGGTCGCGGACGTCGGCCTCGACCTCGTCGAGGATGTTCTCGACGTGCTCGGCCCGGTTTCGCTGGCGGTCGCGTGCGTCGCTCATGTCGGAGTTGTCGTTCGGCATACCCCTCTTAGGAGAGTCGGACGAAAAAATCCATCACCGGCGCACGCAACCCCGTCCGACAGCGGTGTCGGACGATGCTCCCGACCGGACGTTCGTGACGAAGGAAGTCCGCTCTCCCCGATTTGAACTCACTCGCAACGCTCCGCGTTGCTCGCTGCTCAGATCGTGTCGACCGGATTTGCAAGCAAATCCGCTCTCCCCGATTTGAACGGGGGACAAGTCGATCTACAGTCGACTGCTCTGCCAAACTGAGCTAAGAGCGGTTACCGATACTACCCCGGTCGTCGGGTTTAAGAATTTCTGTTCGTGTCGGACGCGTGTGACGGCCGGGAAGATTGAAGTAGCCGGGTGTCGTCCCCTCGGAAAACGGATGAGCAAGATCACGTTCCGCGCGGACGACGAGCTCATCGAGGAGCTCGAAACCCTCGACGCCTCGAAGAGCGAGGCGATGCGCGAGGCCCTCCGGACCTATCTCGCGCGGAACGAACCCACCGTGTCCGACACCGCCGACAGCCTCGATACCCTCGTGGCCGAACGGGTCGAAGCCATCGTCGACGACCGGATGACGGGGGCGTTTACGTCGTCCCAACCCCAGGATATCAACGTAAACATCACACTCGACGGTAGTGCGGTCGAAGCCGACGAGACGGACGACCGAAACACGGACGCGCGTAAGACGCCCGCCCCGGACGCGCAAACGACGTCGAACGAGCGTAAAACCTGCGGTCAGTGTGGCGAGGAACTCAGCTCAGAGGTCGTCTACTGCCCGAACTGTGGGGAGAAGGCGAGCCATCGAGTGTTCTGTGACTGCGGTGACGAACTCCGATCCGACTGGGCGTTCTGCCCGAGCTGCGGTCGTCGGACGCCCGCAGCCGACGTTCTCGACGGACCGTAAACACCGAAAACGACTCGTATACGGCGTTTGCAGCCGATCCTCGTGACTGTCTTACGCCTTTCGGTAGATTTATTACACCGGCGACGATTGCATACGATTGCGTAAGACGACCGTCTTACAGTCGGGTCGATGGAGACGACCCCCGGTTCCGTAGAGCGGTTCCGGCCTGTAAGACGCGTCCCCACAGGAGAAACCAATGGAGCGTGTGACACTACGGATCCCGAAGCAACAGATAGAAGAGGTCGAACAGATGGTCGAACTCGGTGAGTATCCGAACCGAAGCGAGGCCATCCGGGCGGCGGTGCGCCGGATGGTCGCCGAGGAGAACCAGAGCGAGCGACGGGCCGAGCGCCCGTTCGCGAGGGCCTGACGATGCAGGATATCGTCGAGTCCGCGCTCGAGAACGCCGAGAAGGAGAAACAGCGCCGGGACGAGACCGAACTCGATGAGTTCGGCGACCCCCGGATCGTGGTGGTCGGCTGTGGCGGCGCGGGCAACAACACCGTCAACCGGCTCTACAACATCGGTGTCGAGGGTGCCGAGACCATCGCGGTCAACACCGACAAACAGCACCTCCAGATGATCCAGGCCGACACACGAGTGTTGGTCGGCAAGAGCCTCACCCAGGGGCTCGGCGCTGGTGGCGACCCCGAGATGGGCGAGCGCGCCACCGAGATGGCCCGTGGCACCCTGAAGGACGTGCTCGCGGGTGCGGATCTGGTGTTCGTCACGGCGGGCATGGGTGGCGGCACGGGTACCGGTGCGGCCCCCGTCGTCGCGCGGATCGCGGCCGACGAGGGCGCGATCGTCGTCGGGATGGTCTCGACGCCGTTCAACGTCGAGCGCGCGAGAACCGTCAAGGCCGAGGAGGGCCTCGAAGAGCTCCGTAACGAGGCCGACTCGATCATCGTCCTCGACAACAACCGGCTGCTGGATTACGTCCCCAACCTCCCGGTCGGCAAGGCGTTCTCGGTGATGGACCAGCTGATCGCCGAGACCGTGAAGGGGATCGCCGAGACCATCACCCAGCCCTCGCTGATCAACCTCGACTACGCCGACATGACCTCGATCATGGACCAGGGCGGCGTCGCGGTGATGCTGGTCGGCGAGACCCAGGACAAGAACAAGACCGAGGAGGTCGTGAAGGACGCGATGAGCCACCCCCTCCTCGACGTGGACTACCAGGGCGCATCGGGTGGCCTGGTCCACATCACCGGTGGCCCCGACCTCACCCTGAAGGAGGCCGAGGAGATCGCCGAGCGCATCACCGACCGCCTCGACCCCAGCGCGAACGTGATCTGGGGATCCCGCATTCGGGAGGAGTACAAGGGCAAGGTCCGCGTGATGGCGATCATGACCGGCGTCCAGAGTGCCCAGGTCCTCGGCCCCGACACCCAACAGCAGGCCGACCGCTCGCGGGCGGCGCTCGACGACGAGAGTTCGCTTTCCGGGGCGGAGTCGTCGACCGGGGGCGACGACCGCGGTGAACAGCACAACGGCCTCGACGTCATCCGATAGGTCCCGCTGACCGGAGTGCCCTCCACGCACTCGAAACATTACATATAATTTTCCTTCTATTTTCCATCCCGATTCAGTACCGTGTTTGCACCCGAACGTTCTCGATAAAACAACGTGATAGGTTCGGCCATCGGTCCGTGTACTACACGCTCGACGTCGGTCTCGTTGGGAGCGGAGCCGACCGACAGTCGTATTCTCGTGCGGGGAGAGCACCCGCGTATGACCGATTGGCAGGGCGTCGACCACGTCCAGTTGTGTGTTCCGGAGGGCGAGGACGCGAGGGGGCGGGCGACGAGGTTCTACACCGAGGTCCTCGGGTTCGACGCGCTCGACAAGCCCGACTCGCTCGACGGAACCGACAGCTTCTGGTTCGGGGACGGCGGGGTCGAGATCCACCTCGGGCCCGAAGCCGGGACGGAGCGTTCGCGCCGCCACCCTGCCTTCGTCGTGGACGACCTCGAACCGATACGCGACCGGCTCG
The DNA here is from genome assembly GCF_000336675.1 of Halococcus hamelinensis 100A6. Taxonomy (NCBI): domain Archaea; kingdom Methanobacteriati; phylum Methanobacteriota; class Halobacteria; order Halobacteriales; family Halococcaceae; genus Halococcus; species Halococcus hamelinensis. Next base: position 22,895 of record NZ_AOMB01000014.1, read on the forward strand.
AAGACGAGGGTATCGAGACTCGGACCGAACCGCCGATCCCCGGTCGGGAGCGGTTCTCGTTTCGCGACCCGTTCGGCAACCGGATCGAGTGTATCGAGTACGAGGACTGAACGGTCAGGCGGCGTGGACGGCCTCGGTGAGCTGGCAGGTCCGACAGAGGTCGCGGGTGGTGGCCGCGCCGCACCGCTCGCACTCGCCGAGGTCCGGACTGTTCTCGCGGTAGGCGCGGGCGGCGAGCTCGGCGAGCTCCTCGTAGCCCGCCATCACCGAGTGTCGCGTTCCGGGATGCTGGGCCTCCATTTTCAACAGGAGTTCCTGGATCTCCTTCCGGTAGGCCTCGCTAGAGTGGGGACACTCGGCCATGTGCACGGGTAGCTCGGCGAGGTGAGCGTAGAGCGCGACCTCCTTTTCGGGGACGTCCCGGAGGGGTTTCGCCCGCGGGACGAAATCGGTGGAGTCGGTGCGCTCGTCGAACGGCCCGAGGCTGGCGTCGAAGTGTTTCGCCATCTGGGCGACGTCGCCCTCGAAGAAGTTCATCAGGGCGGTCTGGGCTTCGTCGTCCAAATTGTGGCCGGTGAGGAGTTTGTCGGCCCCGAATCGGTCGGCGTAGTCGGAGAGGAGGTCGCGCCGGAACACCCCGCAGTAGGCACAGGGGGCCATGTTCTCGGGGTCCGTCTCGGCCACGTCGTCCATCTCGAGGTCGAACTCGTCGGCGTAGCTCACGACCTCGTGGCGGATGTTCAACTCACTGGCGAGCTCGCTGGCGGCGTCGAGGCTCTCGTCGCGGTAGCCCTCGATCCCCTCGTGGATCGTCAACGCGACGAGTTCGATCCGGGGGTCCTCCGTGAACGTCTCGGCGAGGATAGAGGTCAGCACGACGCTGTCCTTGCCGCCCGAGAGCCCGATGAGCCAGGTCTCGGGGTCTTCTGGACTCGCCTCGGGGCCGATGAGGCCGTCCTTGCGGATCCGCCGGCGGAGCCGCGACTCGACGGATTCGCGGAGGTGGTGTTCACAGAGGTGCGCCCCGGAGTATTCGGCGTGGAGCACGGCCTCCCGGTCGCACTTCGTACAGTTCATGCGCTCGATTACCCACTCCGGCGTTTCACGGTTTCGCCTCCCGAATCGACCCCTACTTCCCGTCGAGCGGCCTTCACCACCCATGGAGAAGACGAACCTCGACGCGGCGTTCGACTCGTTCGGCGAGCAGTGGTCGCCGCGGCTCGCGGACGCGGTCAACGACCACGGCCTCAAACTCGCGACGGTCGAGGGCGAGTTCGACCGGCATCACCACTCGGTCGACGAACTGTTCATGGTGCGCTCGGGGACGGTTCGCCTCGAACTCGACGCGGACGAGGACGTGGTTCTGGAAGCGGGCGAGTTCGTGACGATTCCAGCAGGTGTGGCGCATCGGCCGGTGGCGGAACGCGAGGCCGAGATCCTGCTGTTCGAACCCGTCGAAACCAAGAATACGGGGAACCGGGAGACCGAGCGGACCGTCGAAGTCGAGGAACTAGAGTAGGTTCTGGCTTTGATACAAGTCTGAACGAACGCGATATCTAGACTTCTCGATCAGCCAGCCGGCTGAGTGCGATTCTGAGAACTCCGAATCAGTCGGTCGATCGAGTGCGATTTCTAATCCCGATGCAACTGGGAACCGCCACCGCCCCGCGACGGCCACACCCTCCCCAACCGATTCGCTTCACTCGCTCCGCTCGTTTCGCTCATCCCTCGCACAGTGTCCGCGGTCGCGTGCTCACATCCGTTCGCACACGACCGCGAGCGCGCGCCGACAGCACTGCACCGCGACCGCACCGCCTCCGCATCCGCCCGGTCATCGCGGAAACCGTTTTCCACGGCGGGGAAGTAGCTGTTCCATGACCGGATTCACACGCGCGGAAGCCGTCGAGCGGGTCGAGCGCCTGGTCTCGACGGTCGAGTCGGAGCCGATGCCCGTTCCGGTGCGCGAGATATGGGTCTACGGCGACCTCGCGCTCGGTCTCGACCCCATCTCCCGCCTCGACGTCTACCTCACGAAGGACCTCCTCTTTCACGGCGAAGGCGAGCGCGAATCGGAGTTTCTCGACTCTCACGGCGTGGAGGGGATCGGCAAGACCGTGAGCGCGGAGTGGGCGGACGAACACCCGGAACACATCCGCGCGAGCGCGAACGGCTACGCCGCCCCCGAGAAGTGTCTCGCGGCCCATCTGGTAGGAAAAGACGAACCCATCCACCTCGAAGTCTGCAACGCGAGCTTCGACGACAACGTGACCCAGCGCCTCCAGGGCGCGATGGCCCACGGGAACTACGAGGAACTCCTCGACCCGCGCGGGGTCTGTTGCTGGCTCGACGGTCGGCGCTCCGAGGAGGCCTTCGAGAAACTCGGCACTGGGGAGTACGTCTTCCCCACGCTCGCCGACGCCTTCGCGATGATCGGGATGGAGGGACCCGAATCCGAGCGGGCGGCGAACGCAGTGCGATCCTATCGGGAGAACCAGGACGGTCTCACCGTTCGCGGCGACGTGGTCTAGCGCTCGCGGACGCCGCCGTGGGAACCCGCTCTCGCCTGCGCGCCCGCGGAGTTCCTGACGAACTCGCTTTTCTCGCGCGCGGCGTCGAGGTCGGCCCCGCCGCAGTAGGAGAGCCCCGACCGGATGCCCGCTTCGAGCTCTCCGACTACGTCCGCGACCGAACCCCGATAGGGCGTCAGCCCGGCGACCCCCTCGGCGGCGTCGACCGCGCCCTCCTTGTCGGTCCGTTCCGCACCGGCCTCGGCCGAGGCCATCCCGCGCGAGCGCTTGTAGCGCTCGCCGTCGCGTTCGACGACGTCCCCCGGAGCTTCGGCGGTCCCGGCGAGCAGTCCGCCGACCATCACCGCGTCCGCACCCGCCAACAACGCCTTCACCGCGTCGGCGGATTTCGTGACCCCGCCGTCGGCGACCGTCGTGACTCCACAGTCCGCGGCGGCGTCGGCACAGTCGTCGACCGCGGTGAGCTGTGGCACCCCCGCGCCCGCGACCTCCCGCGTGGTGCAGTGCGAGCCCGGACCAACCCCCACCTTCACGCAGTCCGCGCCCGCGGCCGCGAGATCCGCGACGCCCGCCGCGGTGGCGACGTTACCCGCCACGAGCACCGTGTCGGGGAGTTCCTCGCGGATCGCGGCCACCGCGTCGAGACACCGCTCCATGTGGCCGTGGGCGACGTCGACGACGACGCACGCCGCGCCGGCTGCGACCAGCGCGCCCGCCCGCTCGACGTAGTCCTCCTCGATGCCGACCGCACCGCCCGCCCGCTCGCCCGCCGTGACGACCCGCTCGACCTCGGTGGCCTGGTCGTCGACCGGCAGGAACCGATGGACCACCCCCAGCCCGCCGAGTCTCGACAGCGCGATGGCCGTCTCGGCCTCCGTCACGGTGTCCATCGCCGCGCCGAGGACCGGGCTCTCGAGCGTGAGTCCCGGCGCGAGATGGGTTCCGAGGTCCACGTCCCCCCGGTGGTCGACCGCCGAGCGTTTCGGCACAACCAACACGTCGTCGTAGCTCACTCCGTCCCGTACCTCCATACGTAACCTTCCCCGGGTAGTGAGGCGACCCGTATCAACCTTCGTTTCCGATCGGTGGGCGCGAGAGGAACGCTTAGGGTGTCGCTCTTCGTTCGCCCGGTGATGACCCGAAAGACCGACGAAACCGAACGGTATCACCGGCGGCGCGTCCTCGCGATGGCCGGCGGCGTTCTCGCGGTCGGCCTCGCCGGCTGTTCGAGCCTCGGCGGCGAAGGCGAGGACGGCGGCGGTGGCGGCGGCGAAGGTGAAGACGGCGGCGGGGGCGGTGGGGAGAACGAAGACGGTGGTGGAGGCGGTGGCGGTGAAGGTGAAGACGGTGGCGGTGAGAGCGGGAACGGTGGGGGTGGCGAGGAGGAGGACGACTGACCGGCGAACCCGCCCCTGTCCCGGACGGTCTCACTCCTCGCGGAACTCCTTGACGCGCTCGATGTTCCAGGCGTAGCTCTTGCCGTCCTCGGTCGGGGTTTCGAGCACGAGCGGCACGTCGGCGAGCGCGTCGTGGTTGACGACCGCCCGCATGCCGTCGGTACCGATCTCGCCCTCGCCGACGTGGGCGTGTTCGTCCTTGTGGGTACCGCAGGCGTGTTTCGAGTCGTTGAGGTGGACACAGCGCAGCGAGTCGAGCCCGACGACGTCCTCGAACTCACCGAGGGACTCGGCGACCCCCTCGGGCGTCGAGAAGTCGTAGCCCGCGGCGAAGGCGTGGGCGGTGTCGAGACAGAACTCGATGTCCTCGTCAGTCCGCTCGCGGACCGTCGCGAGGTGGTCGAACTCGCCGCCGAGTTTGGTGCCGCTGCCGGCGTCGCTCTCGACCAGCAGGGTGACCCCGTCGGGGACGTCGAGTTCGTTGATGGCCTCCCCGGCGTTCGTGAGTCCACCGTCGACGCCCGCACCGGTGTGCGCGCCGAGGTGGACGTTGACGAACTCGATCCCCAATCGTTCCGCGGCGTCGCACTCGTCCTGGAGGCTCGCGACGGACTTCTCGCGGAGGTCCTCTTTCGGGGTCGCGAGGTTCACGAGGTAGGAGGCGTGGATGACCCACGGGCCGAGGTCCGAGTCGCGAAACGCGGCGGCCTCCTCGTCGTCGAAACTCGGCCCGGCCCAGACCTGGGGCGAGGCCGTGAATATCTGGCCGCAGTTCCCGCCGACGTCGACCTGGCGCTCGATGGCGTTGTCGACGCCGCCGGCGACCGAGACGTGTGCGCCTACGTGCATACCCAGGCGTCGACCGCGGCCACAAAGAGCCACCCGATCCGCTCTCAGGCCGTCGGGTCCGTCCGGTCGCGGTTCCACGCCGGGGAATCGTACTTCTCCTCCACACGCGTACGGGCGCGCGCGAGCTCGTCGTCGGTCCACCCGCCCGCCTCCGCATCGGCCCACTCCCCGAGTGCGTCCTCGAACGCCTCGACCGCCCGCTCCCGATCGAGGTCGCGCTGTTCGCGGAGGTTCGTCACGCGCTCGCGGAACGCCTCGGGGCCAGGTGAGTCGACGAAACAGTCGAGGTGGGTCTCGACGACGTCCGAGAAGAGCACCGAACCGTGCTGGATCACGCTGTCGCGCCGGCGGTACTGGGCGTTCCCGCTCAACTTTCGGCCGTCGCCCGCCACCACGTCGTGCGCGGGGTGGAGCCCCCGGAGGTAACACGCGGGTTCGAAGATCGCCGGGCGTTCGGCCTCGACGAACCCCGCCTCGACTTCTAACCTATCCAGCCCGTCGAACAAGGGTTCACAGAGACGTTCGTAGGTCTCCATCAGGTCGCCGGGGAGTTCGTCGGCCGGCGCGACGATCGAGTAGGAGATGTCACCCCGGGTATCGTGATAGATGCCGCCGCCGCCGGTGGGCCGCCGCGTCACCGAGATCCCCTCGCGCTCGCAAAAGTCCCAGTCGACGGTACTCGGGTCCTGATGATAACCCAACGAGAGCGTCGCGGGCTCCCACCGGTAGACTCTGAGGGTACGTGGCCCGCCCTCCGCGGCGGTCTCGGCGGCGACCTCGTCGAGCGCCATGTTCAGCGGCCCGCTTCTGGTGTCTTCGGGGATGAGCCGCCACTCCCGGCCTTCGAGATCGGTCATGCCCGGTTCAGGGACCGATCCGACAAAGCGATTCGTGTTTCGTGACCTCTGAGTCGTCGTCCTCCGGGTGAGTATGAGGTCCTCGAACGCGTCCGCGAACCACCATCGAGTTCTGTGTGCTCTAATTTGTCTGTGAAGGGAATGTAACCAGTGACACGAGCGCGACTACAAGATTCGATCCGCCAGCGAAACGAGCGCGATTACTAATCCCGTCACAACTGAGAAACCGCACCGTTTCCGCTACTGCCCCACGACGGCCACACCCTCCCCAACCGGTTCAGCTCCCACTTTTTTACTCGTCGGATTTGCTCACTCCGTTCGCAAACCCCTCCTCGCAAAAACCTGGACTAAAAAGACCGCTCGTTCGCCGATGGCTCACTCGCGGTACAATCACGACAACTACCACTGCACACCACGCCCTCCCCAACCGATTCGCTTCACTCGCTCCGCTCGTTTCGCTCATCCACCACAGAGCAAAGCTCTGACGAGCCTGCACTCGCGTTGCTCGCGCAGACCTCGCACGGGTCGCGCCTTCGGCGCTCCCGCGCGCCAACAGCACTACCGCCACAGCACCGCAACCGCCCGCTCCCGCATCGGCGGACGGAAACCGAATTTTGTATCCCAATATACGATTTATTGGCGGTGGCACGCGGCGTTTTTACCCACGAACGGCGTACGGCGCGCAATGGTCCAGAACGTCGCGAGCGAGATGGCGGCGCTCGAACCCGAGGACTTCTACCTCCTCTCGGGCGTCGAGCAGGGGATGCGCTTTAGCGAGTGGGTGAACCGAGGCAAGCTCGCCGACTTCTCGGATCTCACGCCCGAGAACGTCGACTACCGGCTCGACCGGTGTGCCGATCGAGGGTTGCTCGAACGCCGGACGATCCAGTACGAGGGCTACAAACTCACCTTCGAGGGCTACGACGCGCTCGCGCTCCACACCTTCGCCGAGCGCGGCACCATCGAGGGCGTCGGCGCGCCCCTCGGCGTCGGCAAGGAGAGCGACGTCTACGAGGTCTCCTCGTACACCTCGTTCGCGCTCAAGTTCCACCGCGAGGGCTATACGAACTTCCGGGAGGTGATGCGCGAACGCGATTACACCTCGGACAACGACCACGTCTCGTGGATGTACACCGCCCGGAAGGCCGCCGAGCGCGAGTACGGCGCGCTCGAAGCCCTCTATCCCGACGTCTCGGTTCCGCGACCGGTCGACCAGAACCGCCACGCGGTAGTGATGGGGAAGCTCGACGGCGTCGAACTCTCACAGGCCGCGCTCACCGACGACCAGGTCATCGGGGTCTGTGAGCTCGTGCTCCGGGAGATGCAGTCCGCCTACGCCGCGGGCTACGTCCACGCCGACATGAGCGAGTACAACGTCGCGGTTTCGAACGAGGGTATCACCGTCTTCGACTGGCCGCAGGCGGTTCCGACCGACCACCCGAACGCCGACGACCTGCTCGTCCGCGACGTCGAGAACCTCCTTGGCTACTTCGAGCGGAAGTACCCGCGCCGGACCCCGGACGCGCTCGATCCGACCGGGATCGCCAGGGCGCTCGCCGACGGTCGCTTCGACTCGCTCTCGGACCACGCTCCCCGCTGAACCACGGGCTCCGATATCGAATCGCCCCGGCCCTCGACCTTCACGACCAGCGGCGGGGCGAGAAACCCGAACTCGCGTGTCCACGGTCTCGATTTCAGTAAAGAAACTATCGAATCGGTGGGAGCCATCGCCGACCGTCTTCCGACTCCGGGTAAGTGTCTTGTGAGGTCACTACTTGGGCTCGATCGACCACGGTAAACTTCATACGACGATACAGAATAGTGGTGAACGGTTCGCCCACAGTTTCCGCTGTTCGAGAACAAGCCATCAGGCTCCGGTCGAAAGCCCAGTTCAACGGAAATGCGTCATCGTCGGATCGATTCGAAGCCGAGCGGATCGGGACCGCCGACCGCCGTCGGCCGACCTATTCGAGGTCGAAGCGGTCGTGGGTCATCACTTTGTGCCAGGCGTCGACGAAGTCCTCGACGAACTTCTCCTCGCCGTCGTCGGCCCCGTAGACCTCCGCGATGGCGCGGAGCCGGGCGTTCGACCCGAAGACGAGGTCCACGCGGGTGCCCTCCCGAACGAGCTCGCCGGTGTCGCGGTCGTAGGCCTCGAAGCGGTAGTCGTCCTCGGAAGCCGACTCCCACTCCGCGTCCATGCCGAGCAGGGTCGCGAAGAAGTCGTTGGTGAGCGTCCCCGGCTGCTCGGTGAAGACGCCGAGGTCGGAGCCGTCGTAGTTGGCGTCCAGCGCCCGCATCCCGCCGACCAGCACCGTCATCTCGGGTGCGGTCAGGTCGAGGAGGTCGGACTTGTCGACCAACAGCTCCTCGGCCGGGTCGGTAGCCTCGTCCGAGCGGTAGTTCCGGAAGCCGTCGGCCTTCGGCTTGAGCGCCTCGAATGACTCGACGTCGGTCTGTTCCTGCGAGGCGTCCGTCCGACCCGGTTCGAACGGCACGTGGACCTCGTGGCCGGCTTCGGCCGCCGCGTCCTCGACGGCCACGTTGCCGCCCAGAACCACGAGGTCGGCGAGCGAGACCGCCGTCCCGTCCGAGCGCGATTCGTTGAACTCCGTGCGGATCTCCTCGAGGGTGTCGAGCACGGTCGTCAGTTCCTCGGGGTTGTTGACCGCCCAGTCGCGCTGGGGTCGGAGCCGGATCCGAGCCCCGTTCGCCCCGCCGCGCCTGTCGCTGTCGCGATAGGTCGACGCCGCCGCCCACGCGGTTCTGACGAGCTGGGGGATCGAGAGGTCGGACTCGCGGATCTCCCCCGCCAGCGTCTCGATCGCGTCCTCGTCGACGACCTCGTAGTCGGCCTCGGGGATCGGGTCCTGCCAGAGCATCTCCTCGTCGGGCACTTCCTCGCCGACCATCCGGATCGGCGGGCCCATGTCGCGGTGGATCAGTTTGTACCAGGCCTTCGCGAACGACTCCTGGAACAGCTCGGGGTCCTCCTGGAACCGTTCGAGGACCTCACGGTAGTCGTCGTCGTGTTTCAGCGCCACGTCGGTCGTGAGCATCATCGGGTCGACCGTCTCCGACTGATCGTGGGCGTCCGGCACCGAACCCTCCAGCTCCTCGTCTTCGGGCCGCCACTGCCAGGCACCGCCGGGGCCCTTGTGGGCCTCCCACTCGGCGTCGAGCAGGTTGTCGATGTAGCCCATGTCCCACCGGGTCGGGGCGCTGTTCCACGGGCCCTCGATGCCGCCGGTGATCGTGTCCTGGCCGCGGCCGGACTCGAAATCGCTCGTCCAGCCGAGCCCCTGTTCTTCGAGGTCGGCGGCCTCGGGCTCGGGCCCGAGGTGGCTCGGGTCGTCGGCACCGTGGACCTTCCCGAACGTGTGGCCGCCGGCGATCAGCGCGACGGTCTCCTCGTCGGTCATCGCCATCTTGGTGAACGTCTGTCGGATGTTGTGTGCCGAGCCTTCGAGGTCCGGCTCGCCGTACGGCCCCTCGGGGTTGACGTAGATGAGCCCCATGACGGAGTTGGCGAGCGGGTCCTTGAGGTCGCCCTCCTCGTCGAAGCGTGCGGGGTCGGTCACCTCCATCTCGTCTTCGGGCCCCCAGTCGACGGCCTCGTCGGGCATGAAGGCGTCCTCGCGGCCGCCGCCGAAGCCGTAGGTCTCGAAGCCCATCGATTCGAGCGCGACGTTCCCGGTCAGGACGATCAGGTCGGCCCACGAGAGGCTCCGACCGTACTTCTCCTTGACCGGCCAGAGCAGGCGTCGCGCCTTGTCGAGGTTCGCGTTGTCGGGCCAGCTGTTCAGGGGTGCGAAGCGCTGGCCGGCGCGGTTCGCGCCGCCGCGACCGTCGGTCGATCGATAGGTACCGGCGCTGTGCCACGCCATCCGGATCATCAGCGGGCCGTAGTGGCCGTAGTCGGCCGGCCACCAGTCTTGCGAGGTGGTCAGCGTCTCCTCGATGTCCGCCTTCAGCTCGTCGAGGTCGAGCTCCGCGAACGCCTCGGCGTAGTCGAACTCCTCGTCCACCGGGTCGCCGGGACGGGCGTTGTTGTCGAGTACATCTAGCTTCAGCCGGTCCGGCCACCAGTCATCGTTGGTTCGATTCATCACCGGGAGGTTACCGCTTTCGAAACTTAAGCTTGCCTAAATCGACAACGAAGTTTCGCTATGAGCGAAGCGATTTGTCGATTGTCCCCATCCACGTTTTCCCTCGGTGCCGATCCCGTCTCCGGTCGTCTCCCCGTTCACTCGACGGAGACCGCTTCGCCGGCGTCGCTGGAGCGCTGGATAGCGTCGAGCACCCGCTGGACGGCCAGCGCCTGCTCGGGGGTGTTGCGCTTCGGGGGTGTCCCGGTCTCGATCGCCGTCGCGAAGGCGCGCTGTTCGGCCGCGATGGGGTCCACGTCGCGGGTTTCGACCTCGGCGTTGACGAAGTGCGGCGCGCCGACGTCGTGGGCCTCGTGGATCGTGAGCGCCCCGTTGCCGCGGTCGAGCGTCGCCCCGGCGTCGGTTCCCTGGACCACGAACTCGTCGGTCGGTTCGCGGTCGGCCGCCCACGCGCATTCGAGCGCGATCGTTCGCCCGTCCGCACAGGTCAACATGGCCGACGTGGAGTCGTCGACGTCGAAGGCCCCCGGGCCGGCGTCCTCGCCCCACATGTCGAGGTAGGTGTAGTCCTCACGACCGCCGAACTGGCTCCGGGTTTGGCCGAGCACGGTCTCGACCTCGGGGAAATCCAGGAAGTAGAGCGCGAGGTCGATGGCGTGCACGCCGATGTCGACGAGCGAGCCCCCGCCCGCGGCGTCCTTCCGGGTGAACCACGACCCGCGGCCGGGGACGCCACGCCGACGGACGTAGTTCGCCTCGACGTGTTTGGTCTCCCCGAACCGGCCCTGATCCTGGTAGCCCTTGATCACCTCGACGGCCGGCAGGAAGCGGTTCTTGAACCCCACCATGCAGGTTCCGGGTGCGTCCTCGGCAGCGTCGACGATGCGCTCGGCGCTGTCGAGGCTGTGGGCGAGCGGCTTTTCGAGCAGCACGTCCAGTCCGGTCTCGAACGCCGCTATCGCGTACTCCTCGTGGTAGCGGTTCGGCGTCGTGACGACGACCCCGTCGACCCCCGCATCGACCAGTTCGTCGAGGCTCCCGTAGGTCGGGCGGTCGAAACTCGTCTCGAAGCGTTCGCGCGCCGCCGCGTCGATGTCGACCCCGCCGGCGAGCGTCGCGTCGCCCTCGGTCAGCCGGGTCGCGTGGTACGACCCCCAGCTCCCGAGGCCGATGATACCGATCCGTGGTGTGTCTGCCGTCTCCATCGTTCACCTCACCACGGCAGGCGGGGATAAATGGCTCGTCCTCCGGTCGACGTCGTTCCTCGTCCGGGGACGACCTCGGTTTCGACCACTTAGAGGTACTCGAAGCCCTGCTCGTCGCCGTCGAAGCCGAGGCGCTCGTGCGCCCACTCGAACGGGGCGTCGTCGCGGCGGTCGTCGAGGAACTCGACGATGGTCTCGCCGACGTTCGCGCCGTAGATCGACTCGCCCGTCCGGAGCCGGTCGCGCACCGACTCGGTCCCGTGGACGTACTCCACGAGGTCGAACATCGCCTCGCCCGTGGTCGGCGGCACGAGGAGGTTCGTGCCCGCGTCGAAGACCGTCTCCGGCCGGTCGGTGTTGTAGCGCGCGGTGAGACAGACCGCCTCGTCGATGTGGTTCAGCTCCTCCTGCATGCTCCCCGAGTCCGTGAGTTCGGCGAAACACTGGCCGGAGCGGAGGAACTCGTAGACGTGGGCGTGTTTCTTCCAGAGGCCCGTGAAGAGGAAGTTGTCGTGCTCCTCGTCGAGGTCGAGGATCCGATCACGGAGGCCGTAGTTCTCGAGCGCGCGCTTCGTGGCGGTGAGCTCGACGAGGTTGACGTTGTAGCCCGCCTCCACGAGCCGGATCACGCACTTGACGATCGCCCGGAAGCGGTCGGGGAGGAGGTTCGCCCGGCGGTGGATGTCGACCCGGATCCAGTCGTCGCGCTCCTCCAGAGCGGGGTAGACGTCGAAGACCGACTCCTCCAGGTCCTCGTCGACTTTCATCTCGATAGCGTCGACCACGGAGTTCCCGACGACGGGGATTCGCGGTGTGCCGTCGACCGCCTCGGGATAGCCCTCGCGCACGAGGTGCTCGCGGTTGAGTTCGGTCGGTGCGAAGTGATAGACCGAGGCCGCCGAGCCGACGAAGGTGTCGTACTGCTCGGGGAACGGTTCGGTGCGATTGAGCGACCACTCGCCGTTCCACTGGTCGTCGATGAACGTCTCGGGATCCGTGTGGTTCGCGACGGAGGGCGACATCCCCCGGAGCCCGGCCTCGTTGTGGGCGACGAACTGGTTGGTGGCGAACGCCCACGCCTGGGGGACGATACCGGCAGCGAGGGTGTCGCCGTGGACGATGGGCAGCACGGTGGTCTCGGGGTAGTGCTCGTCGAGGTGGTCGGCGAAGCTCGCGATGCGGCTCGTGAGCTGGGCGGTCTTCTCCGAGAGCCCGCCCCGGATGCCGAGGTCGACCGCGACGCTGTCGGCGATGCCGTACTCCGCGAGGCCGTGGCCGAGGAGGTCGTCGTGGTGCTGGCCGGTGTGGAGGACGAAACACGGGAGCCCCTGGCGACGCGCCGCCGTGACGACGGGTGCCTGCTTGTAGAAATCGGGTTTGGTCGCGGTCACGACCGCCACCGCGAACCCCTCGCCCGCCACCTGGTCGGCGAGCCGGTCGTCGTACACCGTGATCTCGGTCATTGCTTCGACACTGCTCCGTCGGGGATTGTAACTGTTGGTGTTGCGTCCCGCGGCGGGTTGGTTCGCCCTGGTGCGGACGACCGCGAGCCGGTCGGCGTCTCAGATGTAGCGTTCCCGTTTGAAGTAGGCCACGAGGATCACCGCGACGACGACCATCCCGAGGAGGACGGCGGGGTAGGCCAGCGGCCACGCGAGCTCGGGCATGGTCTCGAAGTTCATGCCGTAGAGGCCCGTCACGAGCGTGAGCGGCAGCACGACCGTGGCCACCACCGTGAGGGTTTTCATCACCTCGTTGGTCGACTGCGAGAGGGTGTTGAGGTAGATGTCGCGCGCGCCCGATGCGAGGTCACGATAGGTGACGGTGAGCTCGACCAGCTGGACGAGGTGGTCGTAGACGTCGCGGTAGTACTTCTCCGATTCGGCGCGGATCCCGGCGGCGTCGCCGCGGGCGAGCACGCCGACCGCCTCGCGGGAGGGCCAGAGCAGCCGCCGAAACGAGAGGAGTTCGCGCCGGATCTCGTTGATCGATTCGAGCACCTCGGGGTCGGTGGTCGTGACCACCCGTTCCTCGATGGTCTCGATCCCGTCTTCGAGCTCGTCGAGGACGTCGAAGTAGCCCTCGACCATCCCGTCGATGACCCGGTAGGCGATGCGGTCCGCGCCGGTGTCGTCGTCGAGCCGGCCGTCGTGGACCATCCCCCAGACCCGCTCGACGGCCTCGATGGGCGTCACCGAGAGCGTGACCAGCCAGTCGGGGCCGACGAAGAGCCCGACGGGCGTGGTCTCGACCTCGTCGCGGAAGGCGGTGTCACCGGCCGCGAGCCGGGCGGTCTTGAACAACACGAACGTGTAGTCGGGGTACTCCTCGGTCTTCGGTCGCACCGTGTCGATCACGTCGTCGGTCGCGAGCGGGTCGATGTCGAACGCCTCGCGGAGTCGCCGGCGTTCGTCGGGGCTCGTATCGGTCGCTCGGACCCAGGTCGTCCCGTCGGCCGCGCGGACGTCCTCGATCCCGTCGCGTTCGGTGACGCCGGCGGCCGTGGCGCTCATCGCGGTGATCACGGCGTGGCCTCCGGCGCGCCCCACAGCCCGATGACCGAGAGCGTGACGCCCGCCATGACGCCCGTGATCGAGAGCGCTCGCCCTGGATACGGGGCGAAGACGCCGACAATGTAGCCCGTCAGCCCCAGAGCTACGAGCACGACTCCGGCACTCAACACCCGGTTCATGTTGCCGCCGACGGCCCCACCCTCGAAAAGATTTGGTGTGGCCTCAGATGAAGTTCAGAACCACCGAGAGGATCGCGAGGATCACGAAGACGATGATGAGGATCCGGGCGATCTCGGCGGTGAGGCCAGCGATACCCTGCGCACCGGCGACGTAGGCGATGATGGCGAGCACGATGAACACCACCGCGAGATACGCGATCGAGCCGGTCTGGAGCGGCAGCGCGGTGAACGCCGTGAGCGCGGCGGTCATCGGTCGTCCTCCCGAGGCGTTCGCGGTACGATGCGGTCGCGGGCTGTCGATTTCGTGAACATCACTGGCTCCGACACCCGTTCCGGTGTTGGGGATACGGCTTGCACCCGACGGTCGTTTAAGTACTACGGGCGTCGTTCGGCACCCTCTCGCACGCGCCTCGTGGTTCCGAAGGCCTTAACAGCGCGATCGCCGAAGGGAGGCCAACTCGCGGGCGACGGGCACCGGCGGGCACCTGTTCGGTGCAGCGCGCACGACAGGATGGAATGTGGCCTGTGCGGTCGGGACCGCACGGCTGAACCACCAACGCCCGGAGGCACATCATGGCACGAAGCTTCTATTCACACATCGGCGACGCGTGGCACGACCCGGAGAACGAGATGCAGGCCGAACTCCAGTGGCGACGCCTCCAGGAGTGGCGTCAGGAGGGCGCGATCGAGCGGATCGAGCGCCCGACGCGGCTCGACCGGGCGCGCTCGCTCGGCTACAAGGCCAAACAGGGGATCGTCCTCGCGCGGGTCGCGGTCCGCAAGGGTACGGCGCGCAAACAGCGCCACACCGCGGGCCGTCGAACCAAGCGCCAGGGCGTCAACCGCGTCACGCGCCGGAAGTCCATCCAGCGCATCGGCGAGGAGCGCGCCAGCCGGAAGTTCCGCAACCTCCGCGTGCTGAACTCCTACCCCGTGGGCCAGGACGGCTCGCAGAAGTGGTTCGAGGTGATCCTCGTCGACCCCGAACACCCCGCCATCGAGAACGACGACGACCTCTCGTGGATCTGTGACGACTCCCACCGCGGCCGGGCGTTCCGCGGCCTCACCAGCGCCGGCACGCAGGGCCGTGGCCTCGGCGAGAAGGGCAAGGGCGCGGAGCACACCCGCCCGAGCATCAACAGCGACCGCGGCCGCGGCAAGTAAGCCGACCCCTTTTCGGTCGCGAGCGCGTTTCTCCGACGATGAGTCACGACGCTACGACCACCGAAAGCGACGCCAGCGAAACGCTCACGATGTACGCGGACTACGTCTGTCCGTTCTGTTATCTGGGGGAGGCTTCGCTGGAACAGTACCGGAGCGGGCGCGACGAACCCCTCGACGTCGAGTGGCACCCGTTCGACCTTCGGTCCGGAAAGCGCGGCCCGGACGGCGAGATCGACACCGACGCCGACGACGGCAAGGACGACGACTACTACGCCCAGGCGCGCGAGAACGTCGAACGCCTCCAGGAGGAGTACGACGTCGAGATGTCGCACTCGCTCGCGACGGACGTCGACTCGAAACCCGCCCAGCAGGCCGCGCTGTTCGTTCGCGAGCGCCATCCCGAGCAGTTCGAGGCGTTTCACGAAGCCGTGTTCGACGCGCTCTGGCAGGACGAGCGCGACATCGGCGATCCTGATGTCCTGGCCGACCTCGCCGATGACCTCGATATTCCGACCGACGACCTCCGTGCCGCGCTCGACGACGCCGAACGCGAGAGCGCCCTCGAAGAGCGCTTCGCCGAAGCCCAGCAGGTCGGCGTTACGGGTGTGCCGACGTTCGCCTACGACGGCTACGCCGCCCGCGGCGCGGTCCCGCCGGAACACCTCCGACGGCTGGTCGAGAGCTGAGAACGATCAAACCCGCGGACGGAGCCGTCGCACCAGTCGTGAGGCGTTCTTTCTGGCCTCGCCGGGATGGGGGAGCCCGAACCGGTAGCGCACCTGGTCCTGGCGTTTCAGCGGCTCGAACAGTTTGGGTTCGGTGAGGTCGTGGACCTCACAGGGGTCGGCGCGGAGCCCGGAGCGCGCGACGATCGCGTTGGTCGCCCGGCGGGCGGCCTCGTTCGCGCCCTCCATACAGGCCAGGTCGGTGTTGGTGTGGACGTAGTCGGCGGCGAGGGTCAGGTTCTCGATCTCGGTGTCGGCCTCGGGACGGTGGTGGAGCGACCCGACCGTGTTCACGAGCAGGGGCTCCTCGTTCGTCATCCCTCCATCCGTGGGGCTGAGCGCGGGGTCGAGCGCCCAGTCGTAGACGTTCTCCTCGGTCAACCCCTGGCGCTCGCCGTCGAGGTGGGCGGTGAGCTGGGCCCAGACCTCCTCGCGGACCTCCTCCGGGCTGCACTCCGTCGCGGGTTTGTCGTGGACCGTGCCCGGCGTGTTCCAGTCCGAGACGATGACCGAGAGCACGCCGCCCACTGCGCCGTCGGTGCGCTCGCGGAGGTCGTAGTCGTCCCAGAACTGCTGTTGGGAGATCGAGGTCAGCGCCCACGGCGAGTCGGGGTAGATCTGGTGGCCGTGCGCCAGCGGGACGTCCTCGCGGAGGAAGAACTGGATGCCGTTCATCCACGCGGTGTCGAGCTGCTCGATCCCCGCGAGCGACGGCGCGCCCCGAACTAAGTCGTCGGTGACCAGGTTCGCCATGACCTCCACCGGGAGCGCCGCGACGTAGTAGTCGGCCTCGACCTCGTGCTCCTCGCCGTCGGCCTCGACGGTCGCGCCGGTGACTCGCCGGCCGTCGCACCCGATGTGGGTGAGCCGGTGGCCGGGGTGGAGTGCCACCCCGAGCGAGTCGAGGTAGTCGGTCCAGGGGTCGATCCAGGCCTCGCTGGTGGGGCCGGACAGGATGCGCTCGGCGTCGAGCGACGGGTCGAGCGCCCCCCGCAGCAGCTGGATGTAGATCTTGCTCACGGTGCGTGCGCTCGCACGTTTCGGGTCGAGCGCGACCAGGAGCTGCGTGCTCCGGCCGAGGTTCCGCCGGTAGCCCTCGGAGAAGTCGTCGGCGTCGATGAACTCCCACCACGTCACGGCCTCGAACTCCTCCTCGACCCGTTCCCGACAGCTCGTGGCCACCACGAGGAGGCGTTCGAGGAAGAAACCCGCCTCGGCCCCCGAGACCCCGTCGCCGGCGATCCCGGGTTTCAACTGTCGAACCCACTCGTCCGGCGTACGCGGCGTTCGCGTCGAAGAGACGACCTCGTCGTCCGTCACGGAGCCGATGAGGGTCTCGGAGGTCGCCACCAGGTTGTCGGCCACCGAACCGTCGCCGTCCGGGATCCGGGCCATCGTGTCCGTGACGTGCCAGTAGAATCCGGGGAAGAAACGGAACCCGTGCTCTCCCGGGAGGGTGGGGCCGTCATCGAACGCCGCGGGTACGCTCCGGGCCTTGCCGCCGAAGCGGTCGTTGGCCTCGTAGACCGCGACGTCGAAGCCGCGCTCGCCGAGCTCCTGGGCCGCACTCAGACCGCCGATACCCCCGCCGAGAACCGCCACCGTCGGTGTCGCTCCCTCGCTCATGATTGAATGGTCGTCGTAGGTCCTCCGGCGGATAATACGTTGTGCTGTGGGTGGCAGCTTCCGGAACCGCTGTCGCCGACCGACCGTCGACGCAAGCGCCATCGCTAAGTATCACTCGATGATATCACTCGGTATGAGCGCTCTCGGGACGGTCGACCGACGGTTCTTCGACGACCACGTCAATCCGAATCTCGGGGCCGAACACGAGGGGGTCCGGCTCTGGCCCCAGCAGGTCGTGGATTTCGTGGTCGTCGCGCGGGACGGCGGGGTCTACCCCGAGTGCGACCCGTTTCGGGCAAGCTTCGACGCGCTCGGGGAACGTACGGAGGGAGGCGAATGACCCGCCGGCCGGCACCGGTCTCGCCGCCGGTCTGTCTCACGATCGCGACCAGCGATTCGGGCGGCGGCGCGGGGATCCAGGCCGACCTCAAGACGATGGAGGCCTGCGACGCGTTCGGCACGAGCGTGGTCTGTGCGACCACCGCCCAGAACACACAGGGTGTGGAGTCGGTCCACGTCCTCCCGACCGGGGAAATCGACGCCCAGTACGAGGCCATCACGACCGACTTCGACCTCGCAGGCGTCAAAACCGGGATGCTCGCGACGGGCGAGGTCGTCGCGCGGGTCACCGAGTACGCCCGCGACCTCGACGCGCCGCTCGTCGTGGACCCGGTGATGGTCGCGGCCTCGGGCGACCGCCTGCTCGAATCGGGTGGCGAGGCGGCCTACGAGGACCTGGTCGCCGAAGCCAGCCTCGTCACGCCGAACGCCGACGAGTGCGCGGTCCTCACCGGAATCGAGCCGACGGACGAGGCGAGCGCGCGCGAGGTCGGCGAGGAACTGGTCGAGATGGGTGCCGACGCCGCGCTCGTCAAGGGCGGGCACGTCCCGACGGACGACGAAACGGTGCGCGATATCCTCGTCACCGCCGACGAACACGGGACGTTCGAGCATCCACGGATCGAGAGCGAGGCGACCCACGGCTCCGGCTGTACCCTCTCCAGCGCGGTCGCGGCCCGACTGGCCCACGGCGACTCGCTCGACGCGGCGGTCGAGGCGGGCCTCTCGCTCATGGAGCGCGCCATCCGCTACCCGCTCGACATCGGCGGGGGGCCCGGCGCGGTCCACCACCTCGCCGACCTCCGGGACCGTGCGGCGCGGGAGCCGACCGCCGAGGCCGTCGCGAACTGTGTCGAACGCCTCGTCGAGCGGAACGTCGCTCCCATACTGCCCGAGGTCGGCATGAACGTCGTCGGCGCGACGCCGTACGCCGAGACCCCCACCGAAACCGCCGCGGTCGAGGGTCGGATCACCCGGACCATGTCTGGGATACAGCCGAATCGTGGGGTACGCTTCGGCGCGTCGAGCCACGTCGCACGGTTCCTGCTCGCCGCCCGCGAGTTCCACAGTGAGTACCGGTTCGCCGCGAACTGCCGGTTCGACGACCGGATCGAGGCCGCGCTCGACGACCTCGACTGGGCGGTCGGCGAGTACGACCGGAGCGAGGAGCCCGAGGCCGTGAAAACGCGTGAGGAGAGCACGATGGGCTGGGGGACGCGTCGGGCGTTCGAGACGGGCGACGGGACGCCCGTGGCCATCGTCGACCGCGGCGAGGTCGGCACGGAGGCGATGACGAAACTCCTCGCCGAGGACGGCGAGACGCTGGCCGAGCGGCTGACCGTGCTGTGCGACGCGCTCGAATCGGTCTGAGCGACCGTCGGGAGTACTCCCGCGTTCGATTGGGTTCTATCGCGTCTCGAATCCCGTTCGAGAGGTCGCCGCTACCGGGTCGAGAGCCACCGGCTGTAGGCGTTCCTGGTCGCCAGCACGACGAACAGCGCCACCCCGGCCACCGCCACTGCGGGAATCGGGTTCGCGAGGGCGTACGCCAGCCCCCGGTCGAACACGCTGGCGAGCCAGCCGAACGCCAGCTGTGAGGGCATCGCGTCGAGCCCGGCGACGACGAGCGCCGCGACGCCCGTCGCGAACAGCCCGCTGCCGGCGGCCGAGTAGACCGCGAACTTCCCCGGGTGCATGCCCGCGATCCCCGCCGGAACCGAGATGATCGACCGAACCACCGGCAGCAGCCGCCCCCAGCAGACCGAGGACTCGCCCCACCGCCGGAACCACTCGCGGGCACGCTCGACCTCGTCGACCGAGACGTGGATGTACGCGCCGTAGCGGTCGATCACCGGCTGGTAGGCCCTATCGAAGACGTAGTAGGCGAACAGGCTCCCGACGGTCGCGCCGGCGGTCACGACCAGCACGAACGCGAGGAAGCTCACGGGTCCCGTGACCAGCGCCGCAGCCCCGACCGGGAGAACGAGTTCGCTCGGCACGAACGGGAAGGTCAGTGAGGTCTCACAGAACATGAACACGAACAGCACCACCAGCCCGTAGTCGGTCACGAGCCCGACCGCTGCCTCCCCGATGCCGGCGACCATCACCCGACCTACCGGGGTGTGGGGTTTGGCGTTTTCCCATTCGGCGGGACCGGACCCGTCCGAGTCGCATCGGTCCGGGTTCGAGCCACGGAACCCACAGGTTTTAGCGTTCGACCCGCTCGGATCGGGGTATGCCGGAGGGAATCGTCGGGGAGTTTCTTTCGCTCAAGGCCGAAACGGACGCGGACCTACTGGCGATGCAGTGCGGCGATTTCTACGAGTTCTTCGCCGACGACGCCGAGTTCGTCGGCCGGGAGCTCGACCTGACCGTCTCGCAGAAGGGGGCCCACGGCTCGTCGTATCCGATGGCGGGCGTGCCGCTGACCGAACTCACGCCGTACCTCAAGGTGCTCGTCGAGCGCGGCTTTCGCGTTGCGGTCGCCGACCAGTACGAGACCGACGGCGGCCACGCCCGTCGGATCGAGCGCGTGGTGACGCCCGGGACGCTGCTCGAAACCACCGACGCCGAGGCGCGTTACCTCGCGGCGGTCGTCCGGGAGGGCGAGGGCTACGGCCTCGCGTTCGCGGACGTCACGACCGGGAAGTTCCACGCCACCGAGGTCGGCGGCGATATCGAGGCCGTCCTCACCGAATGCTACCGGTTCGCGCCCGCCGAGATACTGCCCGGACCCGAGGTGCGCAGCGACGACGCACTTCTCGAACGGCTCCGGGGGACGGAGGCGTCGCTCTCGCTTCACGCCACCGAGGCGTTCGAGCCGGGGCGGGCGCGCGCGATGGTCGACGACCAGTTCGGCGAGGCGGCGCTTTCGAGCGTGGGGCTCGCCGATTCGACGGGCGCGATACGGGCGGCGGGCGCGGTGCTCTCGTACGTCGAGGACACCGGAATCGGCGTACTGGCCTCGATGACGCGCCTCCAGCCCTACGCGACCGAGGGCGTGACGCTCGACGCCACCACCCAGCGAAACCTCGAACTCACCGAGACGATGGGCGAGGGCGGGCGCGCGCTGTTCGACGTCGTCGACCACACGACCACGAGCGGCGGCGGCCGACTCCTTCGGGAGTGGCTCTGTCGGCCGACCCAGGACACGCGGGAGCTCGAACGGCGAGCGGACGGGGTCGACGCGCTCGCCCGCGAGGCGCTCGCCCGTGAACGACTCCGCGAGACGCTCGCCGAGGGATTCGACGCCGAACGCCTCGCGAGCAAGGCGGTCTCGGGGAGCGCCGACGCTCGCGACCTGGTCCGGGTGCGCGAGACGCTCGCGGTGGCCGCCGAGGCCGCGGCCGTCGTCGAGGACTCGGGGCTCGGCGACTCCCCACTCGCGGACGTCCTCACCCGGTTCGACCGCGAGGCCGGCGCGGCGCTTCGAGAGGAACTCGACGAGGCGATAGCCGAGGACCCGCCCGCCACGATCAGGGAAGGAAACCTCTTCCAGCGGGGCTACGACGACGACCTCGACGACCTCATCGTGGGCCACGAGGAGGCACTGGGGTGGATCGACGGGCTCGCGGATCGCGAGAAGGGGAAGTACGGAATCACCCACCTCTCGACGGGTCGGAACAAGACGGACGGTTACTACATCCAGGTCGGGCACTCCGAGACCGACGCGGTGCCCGAGGCGTACGACGAAATAAAGTCGCTGAAGAACGCGAAACGCTACACCACCGACGAACTGGAGGAGCGCGAACGCGAGGTACTCAGGTTCGAGGAACGACGGAGCGACCTCGAATACGACCTCTTCTGCGGCCTCCGCGAGCGGGTCGGCGACCGGGCCGAACTCCTGCAGGACGTGGGTCGGGCGCTCGCCGAGTGCGACTGCCTCGCGAGCCTCGCGGTCCACGCCGTCGAGAACGACTGGACGCGACCCGAGCTGGTGGACTCGGGCATCGACATCGAGGCGGGCCGTCACCCGGTGGTCGAACACGACGTCGAGTTCGTGCCGAACGACCTCTCGCTCACCGACGACCGCGGGTTTCTCGTCGTGACGGGCCCGAACATGTCGGGGAAATCGACCTACATGCGCCAGAGTGCCCTGATCACGCTGCTCGCCCAGGTCGGGAGCTTCGTGCCCGCCCGGAGCGCCCGGATCGCGCCCGTCGACGGCATCTACACCCGCGTGGGCGCGCTCGACGAGCTCGCCCAGGGCCGTTCGACGTTCATGGTCGAGATGAGCGAGCTCGCGAACATCCTCCACTCCGCCACCGAGGACTCGTTGGTGATCCTCGACGAGGTGGGGCGGGGCACAGCGACCTACGACGGCATCTCGATCGCCTGGGCCGCGACGGAGTACCTCCACAACGAGGTCCGGGCGAAGACGCTGTTCGCGACCCACTACCACGAACTCACGGGACTCGCCGAACACCTCGACCGAGTCGCGAACGTCCACGTCGCGGCGGACGAACGGGGGGACGTCTCCGGGAGCGAAGCGACCGGAGACTCGTCGGAAGCGAAGCGTACCGACGGTGAAGTGACATTTCTCCGGACTGTAGAAGAAGGTCCTACCGACCGATCTTACGGGGTCCACGTCGCCGACATGGCCGGGGTTCCAGGCCCGGTCGTCGAGCGCTCGCGCGACGTGCTCGCGAAGCTCCGGGCCGAGAAGGCGATCGAGGCCCGTGGGTCGACGGGCGAACCCGTCCAGACCGTCTTCGACCTCGGCTCGGGATCGTTCCGCGGCTCCGCGAGCGCCGACGGCGGGCAAGCGTCGATGGACGAGGCCCAGAACGACGAATCCGACCGCGACCCGGCCGAGGAATCCGTGCTCGACGCGCTCCGCGGGACCGACATCGGCGAGACGTCCCCCGTCGAACTCATGGGCAAAGTCGAGGATTGGCAACGGGAGCTGGACGATGAGTGAGGCCGGCGAGGGCGAGATCCGCCGGCTCGACCAGTCCACGATCGAGCGCATCGCGGCCGGCGAGGTCGTCGAGCGGCCCGCGTCGGTGGTGAAGGAGCTGGTCGAGAACAGCCTCGACGCCGACGCCTCGCGGGTGCGGGTCACGGTCGAGCGCGGCGGGAAGGACGGGATCCGGGTCGCCGACGACGGCACCGGGATGACACGCGAGAACGTCGAGCGCGCCGTCGAGAAACACACAACGAGCAAGATCGGCGACATCTCGGACCTCGAAGCCGGTGTTTCGAGTCTGGGCTTTCGGGGCGAGGCGCTCGCGGCCATCGGCGCGGTCGCGCGGGTCACGATCCGCACCAAAGCCCGTGGCGAGAGTCGGGGCACCGAACTCAGGATGGCCGGCGGCGAGGTCGAAACCGTGGAACCCGCGGGCTGTCCGGAGGGCACCACCGTCGAGGTCTCGGACCTGTTCTACAACGTCCCCGCGCGCCGGAAGTACCTGAAGCGCGACGCCACCGAGTTCGCGCACGTCAACCGCGTGGCGACGGGCTACGCGCTCTCGAAGCCCGACCTCGCCCTCGTGCTCGAACACGACGACCGTGAGGTGTTCTCGACCACCGGGCAGGGGAGCCTCGAAGCCACGATCCTCTCGGTCTACGGCCGCGAGGTCGCCGAGGCGATGGTGCCGGTGGATGGGGACGGGGCCGACCTCCCGGACGGCCCGCTCGACGGCGTCACGGGGGTCGTGAGCCACCCCGAGACCAACCGCGCGAGCCCCGAACACTGCTCGACCTTCATCAACGGCCGGTACGTGACCGCGCGCGCCGTCCGGGACGCCGTGGTCGAGGCCTACGGCGGCCAGCTCGCACCCGACCGCTACCCGTTCGCGGTCGTCTTCCTCTCGATCTCGCCCGAATCGGTCGACGTCAACGTCCACCCCCGGAAGCTCGAGGTCCGGTTCGCCGACGAGTCCGGCGCGACGGAGCAGGTGAAGAGCGCCGTCGAGAGCGCCCTCCTCGACGCGGGCCTCGTTCGCTCGGGCGCGCCGCGCGGTCGGTCGGCCCCCGAACAGACCGAAATCGACCCCGGTGACGACGGTGCCACGAACAGCGCCGAACCGTCGTCGACACCGCGGGACACGAACGTCGACGCGCCGCGCGCAGAGCCATCGACTACGGACCCGGAGCCGGTCGAAACCACCGAAATTGAACCGAGCTCGGCCGCCACTGGACGCGATCCGGAATCGGAGGAGACCCCCACCGAAGCAACATCCGCCGACCTCTCGACGGAGCCATCGACCGACCCCTCGATGGAGTCGTCGGCGGACCCCGCCGCTCCGTCAAGCCAGCGCGACCAGGGGAACGACGGTTCGTCGACACCGTCGAACCGAACAGGGGAGGCAGAGCGCTCGCCGGTCGGGGCCGACCGGAAGTTCTCGGGCGGGGAGACACAGACCACGCTCGACGGCGACCGCGTGGCCGACGACGCCGACTTCGATCGTCTGCCGCCGCTCCGCGTGCTCGGCCAGCTCCACGACACCTACGTGGTCTGTGAGTCGCCCGACGGCCTCCTGCTGGTCGACCAGCACGCCGCCGACGAACGGGTCAACTACGAGCGCCTCCGCGAGCGCTTCGCCGGCGACACCGGGATCCAGCGACTCTCGTCACCCATCGAGATCGAGCTCACGCCCGCCGAGAGCGAACTCTTCGCCGAGTTCGAGAACGCGCTCGCGGGGCTCGGCTTCCGTGCCGACCTCGACGACGGGCGGGTCGAAGTGACGGCCGTGCCGGCGGTGCTCGCGGGCGCGGCGGACCCCGAACTCCTGCGCGACGCGCTCTCGGCGCTCGTCCGGGGGAAGGACGAGGACGTGGTCGAGGCGTCGGCCGACGCGTTGCTCGCGGATCTCGCGTGCTATCCCTCGGTCACGGGCAACACCTCGCTCACGGAGGGCTCCGTGATGGAGCTCCTGGCCAGCCTCGACGCCTGCGAGAACCCCTACGCCTGCCCCCACGGCCGCCCCGTCGTGGTCGAGATCGGCGAGACGGCGCTCGCGGACCGCTTCGAACGCGACTATCCGGGCCACGCCGGCCGTCGGGTCGAGGAGTAGTTCCGTTCGAGCAGCCGATCGGATGATATACGATCGGGCGGGATCGAACGCATGGCCGACCTCCTCGCCCTCGGGGTGTCCGTGCTCGAACTCACCCCGCCGGAACACCGACGCCTCGAAACCGCCGAGCGGTTCGCGGCCGGCGTCGCGGGTCCCGAGTCGAACACGACCATCGCGGCGAGCCGGCTCGGTGCCGACGCCGCCTGGGTCTCGAAGCTCCCCGGGAACCCGCTCGGTCGACGCGTGGCCGGCGCGCTCCGTCGGCACGGCGTCGAGACGGCGGTCTCGTGGGCGGAAACGGGTCGACAGGGGCTCGCGTTCACGGAACGGGCGGGCGACCCGCGCGGCGGAATGACCCTCCACGACCGGAATGCACCCGTCGCCTCGATGCAACCGGCCGACCTCCCGGCGACGGCTACCGAGAGGGCGTCGATGGTCCTCACCAGCGGCGCGACCGCCACCCTCTCGGAGACGCTGACTGAGACCACCCGCACGGTCTTCGAGGAATGCGCGGCGGGGGAGACGACCACCGTCTGTTCGCTCTCGCGACCTCGCGTCGTCGAGTCGGGATCGGTGTGCGAGGCGCTTTCCCCGCTGCTGGCGGCGACCGACGTCCTCCTGACCACCGAGGCGGGCGCGGCGGCGTTCGTCGACCGCGCGACGCCGACGGAGACCGCCCACGCGCTCGCCGCCGGCCACGGCTTCGAGACCGTCGTGCTCGTCCGGGCGGATCTCGGTGCCGTGGTCTGGCACGACAACCGGGTCGACGACCACGACGTGCCGGCGACCGACGCCGTCGACGACCGCGGCGCGTTCGACGCGCTCTGCGGGGGCTTCTTGGCGCGTCGGATCGCGGGCGAGTCGCCGGACCGCGCACTCGCGGCGGGGGTGGCCTGTGGGGCGCTCGCACGAACCGTCGCGGGGCCCGTACCGACCGTCGACCCCGCGGCCGTCGAACGGTGCGCCGACTCGATGGACGGATCCACCGTGGAGTGAGCGCCCGGACTTCGGACATCGACAGGTGCTAAACGCCGGGGTTCGTACCGATGCTATGCACGTCGTCATCATCGGAGCCTACGGCAGCGCGGGCGTCGCGGTCGCGAACGCCCTCGCCGAGGAGGACGTCGACCTCACCCTCGTCGACGACGGCGAGCCCGGCGGCGGGCTCTGCATCCTCCGCGGATGTATGCCCTCGAAGGAGGTCCTCTCGGCGGCGGCCCACCGCTTCCAGGTCCGCCACGACCACCGTCTCTCGGGGGTTCCCGAGGTCGACCTCGACGCGGTGGTCGAGACCAAAAACGAGCACACCTCGAACTTCGCGAGCCACCGCCGGAGCGCGGTCCACGACCTCGCCGAGCGCGAGAACGTCGAGTTCGTCCACGACACCGCGCGGTTCGTCGACGACCGTACTGTAGAAGTCGCCGACCGCGAGATCGAGGCCGACTACGTCGTGGTCGCCACGGGGTCGAGCGTCAACGTGCCCGACCTCCCCGGCATCGACGAGGTCGATTACATGACCAGCGCCGACGTACTGGATAGCACCGAGTTCCCCGATTCGGGCGTCGTGATGGGCTTTGGCTACGTGGGCATCGAGATGATCCCCTACCTCTCGGAAGCCTGCGGGATGGACATCACGGTGATCGAACACGACGAGCGCCCGCTCGACGAGGCCGACCCCGAGTTCGGCGACGAACTCCTCGACCTCTATCGCGAGGAGTTCGGCATCGAGGTCCTCACCGAGACCCACGAGCAGTCGATCGAGGCCACCGACGACGGGGTTCGCCTCCACGTCGACCACGACGGGACGGACGAGACCGTCGACGCCGACGAGCTCTTCCTCTTCACCGGGCGGCGGCCCGCACTCGACGGTCTCGGGCTCGAAAACACGGCACTCGATCTGGATCCGGCGGCAGGCGCTGGAACCATCGAGGAGGAGACGATACAGCCGGGACCCGACTGGGTCGCCGACACGATGCAGAGCCGGGACGACCCGGGGATCTTCGCCGTCGGCGACGTCAACGGGAAGGAACCCATCCTCCACGTCGCGAAGGAACAAGGTATGATCGCCGCCGAGAACATCCTCGCCGACGCCGCGGGCGAGGGACTCACCGAGTACGAGAACGTCCACCACCACGTGATGTTCTCCGGGGTGGGCGTCTACCCGTTCGCGCGGGTCGGCCACTCGCTCGAATCCGCCGAGGAAGCGGGGCTCGACGTCGTGACCGCGACGCGGCGGGCCTCGGACGACGGCGTGTTCAAGACCAAGGACGTGCCCGAGGGACTGGCGCGGCTCGTGGTCGATGCGAACGACGGCACGGTGCTGGGCTATCAGGGCCTCCACTACCACGCCGACGCGATGGCGAAGACGATGCAGGTGATAATCGAGAACGGGATGGACGTCCGGGACGTTCCGGACAGAGCCTACCACCCGACGACGCCCGAGATCATCGACGGCGTGGTCCGCGAGACGGCCGCCCAGCTCGACTGAGGTTCAAGATCGAATTCGGTCGTCTCCGTAGCCCTCCGGAGCCCACCCGAGCCCTCCCCGGAAACCGCTTTTGTGCCGGGCAGTCGAGGGCGGGACATGGCCAACGAACCCGCGGGCGTTCGGACGACCCTCCGCGAGTTCTTCGCGCTCGAACGCGACGTGCTCGTGCTCTCGGTCGCGATGTTCGCGTTCAGCCTCGGCTTCCAGATGACGAGCCGCTACCTCTCCGAGTACATGTTCGCCCTCGGCGCGAGCGCGGTCGTCGTGGGGCTCTACGGCAGTTTCGCGAACGTCATCAGCGCGGTCTATCCCTATCCCGGCGGCGCGATCTCGGACCGGATCGGCTCGCGGTCGGCGCTCACGTTGTTTGGACTCCTCTCGACGGTCGGCTTCGGGATCTGGCTCGTCACACCCGCCTTCGGGGGCTTCGCTATTCCTCTCATATTCGTCGGGCTCGTCTTCGCACAGGCCTGGAGCTCCTTCGGCCTCGGTGCGACCTTCGCCATCGTGAAGCAGAGCGTCGCGCCCGAACGGCTGGCCGAGGGCTTTGCGAGCACCGAGACCTTCCGCCGGAGCGCGTTTCTGGTGGGGCCGCTGCTCGCCGCCGGGGTGTTCGTCGCCGCCGGTGGAACGAGCGCGGATTCGATGGCGGACTCACAGGTGATATCGGCCTTCGCCGTCGTGCTCGCGGTCGCGGTCGTCTTCGCGCTCGCTGGCACCCTCGCCCAGCGCGTCCTCTACGACCCGGCGGGCGATAGCTTCGGCAAGGCGTTCGGCGGGGTCGGCCAGCTCGTCGCCGATCTCGGGGACCTCCCCTCGGAGCTCCGCCCGCTCCTCGTGGCGGACACCCTCGTCCGGTTCGCCAACGGGATGGTCTACGTCTTCTTCGTGGTGGTCGTCACCCGCTTCCTCGAAGTCGGGCTCTCGCTCCGGCTCCCCATCCTTGGACTGGTTTCGCTCTCGCCGCAGGCGTACTTCGGGATCCTGCTGGGGATCGAGATGGCGGTCGCGCTCGTCACGATGGTTCCCGTCGCTCGACTCGCACGGCGGGTCGGGCTCAAACCCGTCGTCGCCGTCGGGTTCGCGGTCTACGCGGTCTTTCCCGTGCTGCTCATCACCGCCCCGGCCGACCCGCTGGTGCTCGCTGGTCTCTTCGCCTTCTCGGGGCTCCGGTTCGCGGGCCTGCCGGCCCACAAGGCGCTCATCGTGGGGCCCGCCGAGGCCGGAACCGGGGGCCGAGTCACGGGCGCGTACTACCTCGTGCGCAACCTCGTGGTGATCCCGAGCGCCGCGCTCGGCGGCGCGCTCTACGGTGGCCTCGCGGTCCCCGGCACCGGTATCACGGGATCGCCGACGCTCGCCTTCGGCGCGGCGACGGTGGTCGGAATACTGGGAACGGCCTACTTCGTCGTCTTCGGCGAGGAGTTTCGCCCCGCTCACCACGCCGAGTAGCCGCCGTCGACCACGAGTCCCTGACCGGTGACGTAGGAGGCGTCCTCGCTCGCGAGGAACGCGATACAGCCCGCGACCTCCTCGGGCTCGCCGAGGCGTCGGAGCGGGTACTGGGCGGTCATCCGTTCGATCGCTTTCTCCGGATCGCCCTGGCTCGCGAAGTACTGTTGGCCGAGCTGGGTGTCGGTGAAGCCGGGACAGACCGCGTTCGCGCGCACGTCGTGTGGACCCGCCTCGGCCGCCACGGCCCGGGTGAAGTTCAATACCGCACCCTTCGTGAGCGAGTAGACCGACTGTTTCGGGAGCCCGAGCAGGCTCGCGAGCGAGCCCACGTTGACGATCGCCCCCGACTCCTGGGCCTTCAACACCGGGAGCGCGGCGTGACAGCCGTTCCACACCCCGCGGAGGTTGACGTCGAGCACGCGCTCGAAGGTGCGCGTGTCCGTCTCCTCGACGGCCGCCGGCGCGTGGCCGATGCCGGCGTTGTTGACCACGACGTCGAGACCGTGTTCGTCGACGACGGTGTCGACACAGTCCTCGAACGCGTCGGCGTCGCTCACGTCGAGTTCGTGGAAGGTCGCCTCGCCGCCCGCGTCGGCGATCCGCTCGACGGTCTCCTCGCCGCCCTCGCGGTCGACGTCCGTCACGACGACCGTCGCGCCCTCGTCGGCACACCGCTCGGCGGTCGCCCGCCCGATCCCCGCGCCAGCACCCGTGATGAACACCGTCTTGCCTTCGAATCGCATCGCCTCGGCTTCTCGCGCGTGCCGGATAAGGATCACTAACGACTACGATAGTAGTCCCCGAAACGCCGAAAGAGCGAACCGCCCCGGGGACCATGTGCCGGTATGCCAAACGACCTGCGACTCGACGGGAAGGCGGCCGTGATAACCGGTGCGAGCTCCGGTATCGGGAGCGAGACCGCCCACGCGCTCGCCCGCGAGGGAGCCAACGTCGTGCTCGCCGCCCGCCGGGAGGAGCGCCTCCAGGAGCTCGCCGGGAGCATCGAGGCGGAGTACGGCACCGAGGCGCTCGTGGCCCCGACCGACGTCACCGACGAGGAGGCGGTCGGAGCGCTCGTCGACGGGGCGGTCGACGCCTTCGGCGGGCTCGACGTGCTCGTCAACAACGCGGGCCTCGGGCGCGGCTCCGGCGTCGAGGACCTCTCCACCGAGGACTACCGGACGATGATGGACGTCAACGTCGACGGCTGTTTCTTCGCCACGCGGGCAGCCCTGCCACACCTCAGGGAGACCGAGGGAAACCTGGTCTTCATCGGGAGCTTCGCGGGCCAGTACCCGCGGCCGTCGAACCCGGTCTACGCCGCGACGAAGTGGTGGCTCCGGGGATTCGCGCTGAGCGTTTCGTCGAGAGTTGGCGAGGACGGCGTCGCGGTCTCGGTGGTGAATCCCTCCGAGGTCCGGACGGAGTTCGGCGGCGAGGAGAGCTTCGAGGAACGGTTCGAGGAGGGCGAGGTCACCGAGCCCGACGAGGTCGCCGCGGCGGTGGCGTTCGCCGCGCGCCAGGACCGCTCGATGGTGAGCGAACTCGACCTCTACCGGCGCGACAAGTTCAGCGGCTTCTGAACTCGACCCCGAGCACGTCCTCGACCGCCGTCGCGCCCCGGACGTATCGGGTGGGATCGCGTTCGACGTCGAACGCGCGGACCGTGAGCACGAGCCGGTCCGTTTCGAGGGTCGCGCGCAGGACGGGGCCGCGGCTCGTCACGGTGACGTAGGGCGGTGCGGCGACCGGCTCCGCGGACAGGCTCCCGCCGATGGCGTCGACCGCCGTGACGAGCACCGCCGGCAAGCGCCGGTGGACACCGGTGTGTTCGAGCGCGTGTTCGAACGGGTCGACGACCGCCGCCCGGTCGGTGGTTCCCTCGCTATCCCACGAGTCGGCGACCCAGTCGGCACACGCGAGGACGGCTTCGAGGAGGTCGGCGTGCCGGTCGAGAACGGCTTCGTGGACGGCGGCGGTTCGGGTCACGTCGGGTGAGGGCTGGTCGGCGGGGTGATCGTGCGGGCCTCAGATCGAGAAGGCATAGAGGTCGTCGCCGACGTGGTGGAGCGAGTCGACGACCTTCCCGGAGTCGCCGACCATCTCCCCGCCGGTGACGGTCGCGCGGCCGACCGCGAGGACCTTCCCGTGTGACTCCTCGGCGATAACGACGAGGTCGCCCGAGGAGATATCGGGGTCGGCCTCGGTGATGCCGGGGCGCATCACGTCCGCGCCGTTGGAGACGAACGATATCGCGCCCGAGTCGACGGTGACGACGTGTTTCTCCGGCGGGTGGGCGTTCGCGCCGCGCACGGTCACGAAGGGGTCGTCGTCGAAGTAACAGACCAGCGGGTCGCCGTCGACCAGCACGAGGTCGCGGTCCGAGTCGGCGAACTCGACGCGTTCGTAGGTGTCGCCATCGAGGTCGACGCCCAGTCCCTCGGCGAGCGCGTCCTCGATCGTGGCCACGGCATCGCTCCGGAGGTGGTGGCGGGACCTGACTTCCATGCGTGGTGGTCTCGGCGGGCGGGCATAAATCGTGCGTTGGGCCGACGCGAAGAGGTAAGTGTGATGGTGCGCAAGAGGTCTCTATGTGGGGTTCTCGGCGAGGACGGGGAGCGACCGTCACCTGCATCGCCTGTGGCGAGTCGGTCCAGCGCTCGGCGGCGCGCGAGTACGACAAGCAGGGCGATCGGTGGGACCGGGACGGCAAGGAGTTCGAACACCTCTGCAAGGCGTGCTATCGCGACCTCTGCCACCAGCCCCGCGACGAGCTCGAAGCCCTCCTAACGGAACTCCACGAAACCGGCATCCCGTCCCAGGAGACGTTCGTCGAACGCTATGGACGACTCGTCGAGGATCGCTACGGCACCCTCGAAGAGCGCGAACGCTGAATCGCGACCCTCTTCCTGCCTCTGCGCACGAATTTTCCCACCCCGATCGTTCACCTTGGCGCGCACTCGCCTTCGGCGCTCACTGTCGTTCGCGCCGAAGGCGGACATTGTGCGAGGGATGAGCGGAGCGAGCACCGCGAGCGAGGCGAATCGGCTGGGGAGGCGTGTGGCGGTCGCGGTACGGTTGCGGTTCTCGTTTGTATCGGGATTCGCCATCGCCGTTCCACTCCCACACCTCCACTTGCTATCGGGTCGTTCTGGTACCACGAATGCCCGCGCGAGAAGAGCGTCTCGCTGATCCATGTACTCCCCTCCAGAACGACTAATTGTGACCTCCACGTACCCGGGCTATGAGCGACAACGCCGCCGCCGGAACCATCGAGGCCCAGGGCCCGGTCGAGATCGACGAGGAGCTCGCCCGGCACATCGAGAACAAGCGCGAGGAGCTCTGTGAGAAGTTCGGGGTCAGCGACGAGTTCCCGCAGGCGGTCCTCGACGAAGCCGAGGAACGGACCGGGGACACCGAGGCCGACATCGCCGACGAACTCGACCACCGCGAGGACCTGCGGGATCTCACGACTTGGACCACCGACCCGGTGGACGCGCGGGACTTCGACGACGCGCTGAGCATCGAAAAGCGGGACGAGGAGTACGTGCTCTGGGTCCACATCGCGGACGTGACCCACTACGTCGACCCCGAGAGCGAGATGTGGGCCGAGGCGGTCCGGCGGGCGAACACGGTCTACCTCCCCGACCACACCATCCACATGCTGCCCGCCGAACTCGCCGAAACGGTGTGTTCGCTCGTCCCCGACGAGGACCGACTCGCCCACACCGTCGAGATGCACCTCGACCGCGAGACCCTCTCCTACGAGACCATCGACATCTACAAATCCGTCATCAGAAGCGACGCGCGCCTGACCTACACCGAGGCCGAGGAGCGCCTCGACGACCCCGAGAGCGACCTCCACGAGGAGAGCAGTTTGGTGTTCGAACTCGCGGACCAGCTCCACGAGCAGCGGAAGGCCGACGGTTCGCTGGTCCTGAATCCCCGGCGCGACCGCGCGCACACCATCATCGAGGAGTGCATGCTGAAGGCCAACAAGGCCGTGACGCACGAGCTGATGTGGAATCGCGGTGTCGAGGCGATGTACCGAGTCCACCCCCAGCCCTCGCCCGAGCAGTGGGACGAGGCGCTCCAGGAGATCCAGGACCTCGATGGCGTCTCGATCCCCGGCGACGCGTGGGGCGAGGACCCGCGAATCGCCGTCAACGCCACCCTCGAAGACGCCCCCGAGCGCCAACTCGGGAAGATACAGTTCGCGGTGATGAAGGTCATGCCGCGGGCGCGCTACATGAACGACCCCTTCGGGGGCCACCACGCGCTCAACTTCGATATTTACGGGCATTTCACCAGCCCGATCCGGCGACTCTCCGATCTGGTGAACCACTGGATCGTCCACGAGAACGACGTGCCGGAGGACCTGCTGGGGCTCTGTGACCACGCCTCCGACCAGCAGCAGGCCGCCGAGAAGTGCGAACGCGAGTACAAGCAGTTCCTAGAGGAGGTCGGATTGGACGCGGATGCGGTGAACAACCGGGGGATCGAAGTCGTCGAAGAGGACTGATCAGGGTCCAACGATGTGTCCCTCCAGTGAACTGACTCGCGAACGAACTTCTCGTTCGCTCCCCGGCGTTACGCCCATCCATCGGGAAGGAAGAACTCGCCGTCGGTTAGGTCGATACCGTACTCCTCCAACCGATTGATCGCACCGATGGTCCGTACCACTGTTGGCGAGTCGTTCGGCATGAACAGGATGGGAGCGTGCGGTGCGTCCAGCCCGACGAAATCCTCATCGTGAGTTAGCACGGCCCGGTCGTCGGTGCGCGCCCGACGTTCGATTTCGGTGTCGTCGGTCCCCATTCCGTAGGCACCACGGACGAGTTCGACGTCGTGACCTGCCGAACGGACCGTGTTGACGATTGCATCCGAGACGTTCTCGTCGGCGACGATGCGCATTGTCAGTCGTCCGGTTTCGGTCCCGCATCCGCAGCGCTTCGTGGTTCGATACCGAGGTCTTCGGGGCGCGTCGGGTTCGCGTTCTCGATCGCTTCCCGACGACGCTTCTGCACGGTTCGAATCTCCTCGGGGTGGTCGTAGTAGTAGGCGATCGCACGGTGAATATCACCGAGTTCGAGGTCGTACCGGACGGCCATCTCCTCGGGCGTGAGGTCACCGTCGACCACCAACGAGACGACCTGGTGAACCCCGATCCGCCGCCCCTCGATCCTGGGCTTCCCGCCGAGCACCTCCGGCGTCGAGACGATCTCGGCCATGGTGGTACTTTGGCGTTCTCGGATAAAAACTTCGTGTGGCTACCACGGCTCCCCGCGCTACGTTCGTCGGTGACGACCCCTCACATATCCCGCATCGAGGTCGGCAACGTCGGGAGGAACGGCATGTGGGAGGTAGCGAGGTAGGTCCCCTTCCTCACTGCGCCCTTCGCGTACTGGCGCGCGCTCCGGTGGATCGGGGTTCGTTTGCCGCGGATCTCGGTGTGGCCCTCCCGGATGGCCTCGACGACGTCGCCACCGTCGATGGCATTCGCATCGAGCGAGGCCCCGTCGAGGTCGATGCGGATGTCGGTGTGCGCTCGCCCGAGGTTCGGGAGGAAGTGGGCATCGCTGCCGCCGACGACGGGGTAGCGCTCGGCAGTGGCGAACGTCTTCGCGCGGCGGTTCCGGTAGCCGGTGAAGACCATCGAGTTGTAGGCCTCGATCGCGTCGCAGTCGGTGAGGTTTCGTCGCTTGACGCCGTGACGGCTCCGCTGGAAGGGATGGGGTACGATGGCCACCCCGCCCAGCTCGCGGACCCGCTCGACGGTGGCTTCGAGCGGCCGACCGCGTTGCGGGCGGGTCTCGATCCCGATGGCCAGCAGGTGGCCGTGGGCGGTCGAGACCTCGACGCCGGGGATCCCCAGGAGTCCGTACTCGGGTGCGAGTTCGGCCGCGCGACGGGACTCCTCGATGGCGTCGTGGTCGGTGACGACGACCCCGTCGAGGTCGATGTCGGCGGCGTGTTCGAGGAGCAGCTCGACCGGTTCGCGGCCATCGTAGGACCCCTCGGAGTGGACGTGGGGGTCGATGGTGACCGTGGTCCCGTCCATTGACCACCCTTCGACACCCCGCTAGTTAATCGTTGTTCTCTACCCGGTGAGTGCAGGCAAAGCGCTCTTTAGGCTCTCGTCGTTCTATCGAACCATGATCGGGAGCTCGGTCGTCATGAAGGCCGCGAAGAAGGGGTACAAACGCTACGGGATTCCGGGTGCGGTGGTCGCCGGTGCCGGCACTCTCCTCGGGTTTCGGTTCGTCAAGCGCCGGTTCCTCTCGGGGAACGAGGGCGACGGCAACGATAGCAGCGACACGGACCTCGGCGACGTCGCCGACTCGGTGACCGACTCCAGTTCGAGCAACAACTGAGTTCTACGCCGTTCCGTCTTAGCCGGCCTTGAACAGCCGCTCGTACTCGTCGGGGAGCTGCGAGCGGACCTCGTTCCAGGCCTCGCCGTCGACCGCCCGTTCGAGGCTCTCGAGGACCGCCTGTACGTGGAGGCGGGCGCTGGAGACG
Source organism: Halococcus hamelinensis 100A6 (assembly GCF_000336675.1). Taxonomy (NCBI): domain Archaea; kingdom Methanobacteriati; phylum Methanobacteriota; class Halobacteria; order Halobacteriales; family Halococcaceae; genus Halococcus; species Halococcus hamelinensis. Next base: position 57,870 of record NZ_AOMB01000014.1, read on the forward strand.
TCGAGGCTCGCCCCCTGTTCTCGTTCGGCCTCCCGAACCCAGTCGACGAACTCGTCGGGCGAGAACCCGGCGGCTTCGTCGCCCTCGTTCTTCATCGCCGTCGCGAGGTTCGCGGGGAGTTCGTCGGTGAGCGCGTCGGCCCCGTCCCCGAGGCGCTCGCCGAGCACGCCGAGGGTCGCCTCGGCCGCCGCGACCGCCTCCTCGCGCGAATCGAGGTCGGCACGCGATTCGACATCGCTGAAGAACTGCTCGTCGTCCATGTCCCGTCTCCTCCCGCCCGCTCCTTCGGTGTCGTGCCTGCACCCTCAGGGTGGCGAGCCGCTCCCAGGGTGGTCTCCCCTCACTTCGACCGTCGACCCGACGACCCATCCGACGCGGTCGACCGGAACGTTATTCGGCTCCGGGTGTTAGGTCGCCTCGAACGGGCCGTCACGACGGCCGACCCCCACCATGACAGTCTACGAGCAGTTCGCACGGTTTCGCGAGGCGGCCACGGAGGTGCTCCACGGTCTCTATCACGGGATGATCGAACACCCCGCGTTCGAGCGGATAGAGAACGAGGCGATGGACAGCGAGGACGCCTTCTTCTTCGCGTGTTTCGCCGACGCCTTCGGCATCCCGAGCCCGGTGTCGTACTACACCGCCGAGCTCCTGCCCTACCTCGCCGAGGACTTCGAGGCGTGGGAACGCCGGATGTGGGACCGCGAGAGCGTGCTCGACTGGAAGGGCGACTATCACTTCTAGAATGTCGAAGTTCACCTTCTTCGGCGGCAAGGGCGGCGTCGGTAAGACCACCGTCTCGGCCGCCTTCGGGGTCCGGTCGGCGAACGCCGGCGACGAGACCCTCCTGGTCTCGACCGACCCCGCCCACAGCACGAGCGACGTCTTCGGCCAGTCGTTCGGCGACACCCCGACCCAGGTCACGGGCTACGACGGCCTCTCGGCGATGGAGATCGACCCCGACGCCGAGGTCGAGGCCCACCTCCAGGGGATCCGCAAGCAGATGGCCGAGCAGGTCTCCCAGGTGGTCGTCAACGAGATCGACCGCCAGATCGAGATGGCCCACAACACGCCGGGGGCCTACGAGGCGGCGCTGTTCGACCGCCTGATCCACGTCATGCGCGAGGAGAGCGCGCCGTTCGACCGGGTGGTCTTCGACACCGCCCCCACCGGCGGCACGCTCCGCCTGCTCTCGCTCCCGGAGTTCCTCGGCGACTGGGTCGACCGACTGGTCGAGAAGCGCCAGCAGAGCCTCGACCGGTACGAGATGGCCGCCATCGGCGACACCGAACCCCGCGTCGACGCGGAGACCGACCCGATCATCGCGCGCCTCCGCGAGCGCAAGGAGCGGTTCGCGTTCGCGGGCCGCACCCTCCGCGAGGACGCCGTCTTCTATCTCGTCTGCAACCCCGACGAGCTCTCGGTGGCCGAGACCCGACGGGCGGTCGAGCATCTCCGGAGCCACGACCTCGCGGTCGCGGGTCTGGTCGTGAACAAGCTCACCCCCGAGCCCGACCCCGAGGAGGACGGGACCGGCGCGCGCTACCTCCGCGAGCGGTGTGCGCGCGAGCACGAGCGGGTCGAGGAGGTCGAAACCACGTTCTCGGTGCCCGTCGTCGCCCGGATCGCCGCCCGCAGCGGCGAGATCACCGCCGACGTGCTCGACGAGGTCGCGACCGAGCTCCCGGTTCGCCCTCCGTCAGCCTGAGACGGCTCCAGCCCTCGATCTCCCGGCAGGAATGGCCGCCGTCCCGCAGAATCGAGCGGCGAGGGAAACCGTTATGTCCCCACTTCGATAGTAGATCATGTCCTATGGTCGCACTCATCTGGCTGGTGGTCGGCATCCTCGTCCTGTTCAGCATCGGGTATCTCGGCTACTCGCGCTATCTCGCATCGTTCGTCGGGCTCGACGAGGACAACGAGACGCCGGCACACAAGTACGAGGACGGCCAGGAGTACGTGCCGGCGAAGAAGCCGGTGCTCCTCGGCCACCACTACTCGAGCATCGCGGGCGGCGCGCCGATCGTGGGCCCGATCACGGCGGGCCTGCTGTGGGGCTGGCTCCCGGCGGTCCTCTGGATCGCGATCGGCAACCCGCTGATGGGTGCGGTCCACGACTTCGTCTCCCTCAGCGGGAGCCTCCGTCACGAGGGCCGCTCGATCGGGTCGATCATCGGCGAGTACATCGGCGACGAGGGCAAGAACCTCCTGCTCTGGTTCGCCTTCCTCACCATCATCCTCGTGGTCGCGGTGTTCGCGTTCGTGGTCGGGCTGGTCTTTCAGGAGTTCCCGAGCGCGGCGACCGCGAGCCTGCTCTACATCGCGCTCGCGCTGGTCTTCGGGGTCTACCTCTACCAGCTCGACCTCCCCTTCATCCCCGGCACCGTCGTCTTCGTGACCCTCGTCTTCGCCAGCGTCTTCGTCGGGATCGAGTACCCGATCCAGCTCTCACAGGGTCAGTGGATCCCGATCGTGCTCGTCTACGCCTTCATCGCGAGCGTCCTCCCGGTCTGGACGCTGCTCCAGCCCCGGGACTACCTCTCGTCGTTCCTGCTCTACGCGGGGGTCGGCGGCGCGCTGATCGCCATCATCGTCGGCACGGTGCTCGGCAGCGCGGACCAGGCGCTCGTGACCAACATCCCGGCCTTCACCAGCTTCGGCGGCAACAGCGCCCTCGGGGCGGCCAGTCCGCTGTTCCCGATGCTGTTCGTCACCATCGCGTGCGGGACGATCAGTGGCTTTCACTCGCTCGTCTCCTCGGGCACCACGTCGAAACAGCTCAACAAGGAGACCGACGCCCGGCTGATCGGGTACGGGGGAATGCTCGGCGAGGGCCTGCTCGCCATCGTCGCGCTCTCGGCGGTCGCCGTCGTGGGCGTCACCGCGGGCGACGCCACCGGCGGGGTCGGCCTCGCGCTCCCGAAGTTCGCCACCGGCGGCGGGATCTTCCTCTCTAGCCTCGGGATCCCGACCTCCTTCGGCGCGCCGTTCATGGCGCTCGTGATGGTGAGCTTCCTGCTCACTTCGACCGACACCGCGCTCCGTCTGGGTCGGTACCTCTTCGAGGAGATCGTCGGCACGCCCGACAACACGGCCGAGGAGGTCGCCTCGAACCGCTACGCCAACAGCCTCTTCCAGTGCATCGTGGCCTACGTCCTGATCGCCTCGGGCACCTGGACCCCGCTCTGGCAGCTCTTCGGCAGCGCGAACCAGCTCCTCGCCGCGCTCGCGCTGCTGACCGCGACGGTGTGGCTCGCGAACTGGGACGAGAGCAAACAGCTCATCAGCACCGGCGTGCCGATGGCGCTGATGTCGGTCATAACCGTGTGCGCGCTGGTCTACCTCGAATACTACCAGAACCTCTATCAGGGACTGATCCTCGGGAACGCCGAGACCGCGGCGTGGTCGCTGGTCCTCCAGATCCTCATCGGCACGGTGCTCATCGTTCTCGCGCTCGCGCTCCTCAGGCGCGGTATCGGCAACATCCGGAGCATCCGTGGCGGGACGCCTACCGCCACCGACGGCGGCACGGACGAGTAATCGAGGGTCGAGATCGGTTTTCGACCGACCTCACTCGAAGATCGCGTCGGCGAGCCGGCCGAACAGCCCCCGTTCCCGGGCGGGGGGCGCTCCCCACGTCCGGAACGCCGCGGCGACGTCGGCCTGCTCGCTCGCGACGAGTGTCTCGGTCTCGGGCGCGACCACCACGAGGTTCACCTCGTAGTGGCCGAAGTAGCCGTACTTGAGCAGGGTTCGGTCCCGAAAGCCGTCGACGTAGTCGGCGACCGGGTCCGTGATTTCGGGGACCACGAGCACGAAGGTGAACTCGGTGCTGTAGTGGCGCTCGTCGGGCACGACCCACTCGTCGGCCAGCCGGTGGCCGAGGTCGACGAGCGAGTCCAAGCGGCTCGAATCGACCGTCTCCACCCGCCGAGCGAGGAGGTGTTCGTCGGAGTCGTGCTGACCGTACGAGAGCGTCGGGTGGAGGAAGTACTTCTCGCGTTTGAGAACGAGTTCGCCGTAGAGTGCCCACCCCGTCCCCTCGACGGGGTAGTCGGGTTCGAGGTCGTAGGAGGTTTCGAGACGGCCGGCCACCTCGTCGAGATACGCGTCGTCCCACGTCGGTCGCGTCTCGTCGGGCTCGGCCGCCGACCGCGTCTCGTCGGGGCTCGCCTCGGAACGACCCTCAGCCATCGGCCTCGTAGGCGTGGGCGTCGTCGACCGCGGGCGCGCCGACCGCGACCGCCCGGACACCCGAATCGGCGTCCGCGGGCACGAACGCCCGGTGTGGGCTCCCGGGCTCGGCGACGAACACCTCGCCCGTCGCGGCGGTGTACTCGCGCTCGGGCGTCTCGACGTGGAGGGTCCCGTCGAGCACCACGAACGCCTCCTCCTGTTCGTCGTGGTAGTGGTACTTCAGGGGAACCGTCTCGCCCGGTTCGGCCGTGTAGACGTTCAGCGCGACGTTTTCGAGCCCCGCCGCCTCCCCCACCGCCCGGCGGTCGGCGTCGCGGTCCGGGGTCGGGTCGAGGTCCGCGGGGTCGATGACGTGGTAGCTCACATCGCCCGGAAGACGGCCACGAGTAAAGCCGTTGTCGCGCTCCGGGCAAAGCTATAGGTGAGTCGAACCCGATCGATCGGGCATGGGAAATTCCGACGACGTCGAGGCCTGCGGCCGGTGTGCGACGAGCACCGTCGTCGACGCGACGGGCGTGAGCGCCGACCCCTACGCCGGCGGCCACATCGAGGTCGACGAGCGCGAGGCGCGCACGGTGTCGGGCCACGTCATCGCGCTCGGACGGCTCTCGGAGTGGCTGACCGACCTCGGCCGGCGGCTCACCTACGGTCGGTAGACCGCTCCCCGCACCGGGGTCGGCGGTAAAACAGCACCTTCGACGAACGCAGGAGGGAGTCAGGAACCGAGCTGTCCGGAGGGCTGACTTATCTCCCGCTTCGTGGCCTCGTAGCCGCCCGCCGCCGCACCGACCGTCGCCCCCGCGAGCAGCCAGAAGCCGGTGTTGCCGACGACCCAGCTGTACGAGGACATCCACGAGGAGTAGGCGCAGAAGGCACAGATCGCGGCCAGCACCGCGGCCCACAGCAAGCGGTCGTCCCCGCCGTTCGCCAGCGCGAGCCGGAGCGCGACCCAGAGCACCGCCACCACGGCGAGCACGTAGAACCCGAAGCCGACGTAGCCGGTCGCGGCGAGGTTCGCGAGGACGGTGTTGTGGACCCCGATGTCCGCCTCCCCGATGTAGCGCTCCGAGCGAATGTAGAAGTTGCCCCCGCCGATCCCGAACCAGGGGTACTGTCCGGCGAGCCGGATCGCCGCGGCGTACTCCTCTAGCCGGATGTCGAGCGAACTCGTGCGGAACACCTGCGCGCCACCGTCGGCCGACGTGACGATCCACTGGACGACACGGGCGAGCGCGAGGAGCGCCACCACGATAGCGCCGACGACCGGAAGCGCGGCGAGCGTCGAGTAGCGCCGCTTCGTCCGAATCGCGAGCGTCCCGAGGAGGTAGAGCCCGAAGAACCCACCCAGCAACAGGAGCGTCGCCCAGCCAGCGTCGGTGTCGGCGACCCGTATCGAGAGCACCGCGCCCACGACCCCGACACCGACCGCGAGCAGCGCGGGCCACGACCGCCGGGCCGCGACCGCGACCGCCAGCGGGATGACCATCAACAACAGCATCGCCAGCTCGCGGCCGTGGCCGACGAACCCGCCGGCGTAGAAGCCAGTGGCGACCTCGTAGGGCCCCAGCGCGAACGCCCCGAGATAGCGGTCGGGCGGTTCGCCGAGGAAGGGAAAGCCGAGCATTCCACCGTTCACGACCTGGACGAGCGAGACGACGAGGTTCCCGCCGACCGCGACCACGAACGGCGTCACCACACACCAGGCGTTCGTTCGGCGCGCCACCAGCGCCGCGACGCCGAACACCACGAGATAGCGGAGCTGTTCGACCCCGTACATCAGTCCGGCCGTCTCGGAGCCGCCGTTCGCGACGGCCCCCGCGGCGACCGTCCAGCAGACGAACCCGGCGAGACACGCGGCCGCGAGCCACCCGGCGTTCAACCCGACCGAGGCACCGTCCTCGACCGCGTCGGCCACCAGGAACACCGCGAGCGGTATCGCGACGAGGTCGACGGCGACGAGGTCGAGGGTGGCGATCCCCGGGCCCGTCACGAGCGTCGCACCGATGTCGAACACCGCGAGGACGACGACGGCGCTCGCGAACCCCTCGAACGCCCGGCCGGCCGCCACCACGGCCACGAGATAACACAGGGCCGCACCGACGACGACGGCGGCGGTCGGGAGGTCGAGCGCCGCGGCGACCGCCGGGACGCCGACGGCGAGCAGCCCCGTCAACAGCACCGCGGTCCGGACGAAGGGGGTGGACGCGGAGGGCCGGGTGGAGAGGGCGTTCTCGACCCCGTCGAACCGATCCCTGGTGAGTTCGATCACGGCAGTACTTCGATACGGTACGGAACGTGTGATAATACTTGTGCCGATCTCTTCCACGAAACGGCATGTGGGAGGAGCGGCGACCGGATCGGTTTTATCCGGGCGCTGTGCGGCGTCGGTATGGACCTGTCGGTCGTGGTGGCGTTCATCGTCGGCGTGCTCCAGGGGATCTTCGAGTGGCTCCCGATATCGAGCGAGGGCAACATCACCATCTACCTCCGAGTGATCGAGAACCTCCCGGCGACCGTCGCCGTCCAGCTCTCGTTGTTCCTCCACGCCGGCACCGCGCTCTCGGCGGTTCTCTACTACCGCGGCGTGATCGCCGACGTGCTCCGGGACGTCCCCGACTGGCGACCCACCGACCCCTTCGCCCGCGACACCGCGGAGCTCTCCTTCTTCGCGGTCGCCACAGTGGTTTCGGGCGTCGTCGCGATCGGCTCTTACGTCGCGCTGAGCGAGCTCGTCACCGGCCTCGGCGGCGGGGTGTTCATCGCGGCCATCGGCGTGTTGCTCGTCGCGACCGGGCTCTTCCAGCGGCTCGCGCGCGACGAGGGCGGCACCCGAACCGACCCGGACCTCCTCGACGCCGTGCTCGTCGGTCTCTTCCAGGGGTTCGCGGTGCTGCCCGGCGTCTCGCGGTCGGGCGGGACCACCAGCGCGCTCCTCCTCCGTGGCCACGACGGCCCCTCGTCGTTCCGGCTCTCGTTCGTGCTCTCGATCCCCGCGGCGCTCGGCGGCGCGCTCCTCGGGGTCGTCGACGACGGACTCCCCGCGCTGGCCCCCACGACCGCGCTCGTCGCGCTGGTCACCAGCGCGGTCGTCGGCTACCTCACCATCGGCGCGCTGATGCGGATCGTCGAACGGGTCTCGTTCTGGCTCGTGTGTGTGGTACTCGGAGTACTCGCGGTTCTCGGCAGCACCGTCTTCCTCGTCTGAAACTCGAATAGCTATTTCACCGACCGCGTCGGCCATCGATCCATGCCCACCTACCGGGCGGTCCCCGACGACCGGATCGACGCGTTCCGCGGGATCCTCCAGTACGCCTTTCGCCCCGCCGAGCCACCCGAGCACTACGACACCGTCGAGGAGCTTCCGGGCCCGGCACGACTCGGCGTCCGTCGCGGGATCTTCGACGGCGACGACCTCCTCTGTACCGGCGTCCACCACTGGTTCACGGCCACCGTCCGCGACACTGACCTCCCGATCGCGGGGCTCTCGGGGGTCGCGACGCCGCCCGAGAACCGCCATCGGGGATCGGTCGCCCGGCTCCTCCGCGAGTCACTGGTCGAGTACCGCGACGAGGGCTCCTCCCTCGCAGCGCTCTGGCCGTTCGATTACGCCTTCTACCGACGGTACGGCTGGGCTCAAGCCGGCACTACCGCGACCATCGAGTGCGACCCCGAGATTCTGTCGTTCGCCGCCGACGCGGCGGGCGGTCGATTCCGCGAGCTCGGGCCCGACGATTTCGAGCGGCTGAACCCGGTGCTCGATTCCGCTGGCGAGGGTGTCTCGCTCTGGATCCGCCGCACGGAGGAGTGGTGGCGCAACCGGGTCTTCGAGGGCTGGGAGCAGGACCCCTACGTCTACGGTGTCGAGCGCGAGGGGGAACTCCGGGGCTACGTCGTCTACGAGATCGAGAACGACGACGGCCGGACGATGCGGGTTCGCGAGTGTAACGCGCTCGACCACGAGGCCTCTCTGGACCTCCTCCGATTCCTCTCCTATCACGACTCGCAGGTCGAACGCGTCCGGATCCGTAGTCGACCCGACACCCTCCTGTTCGACCTCGTCGACGACCCGCGCGCCCTCGACTACGAACTCACGCCCGGCGGGATGGTCCGGATCGTGGACGTCGAAGCCGCCCTCGCGGCGCTCGACTATCCCGGGATGGAGGGCCGTCTCGTGCTCTCCGTCGCCGACCCGGTCGCCGACTGGAACGAGGGGCGGTTCGCGCTCGACGTGCGGGACGGCGAGGCGACCTGCACGCGTGTGGACGAGCCGGCGGACGCGCGTGTTCCCATCACGACGCTCTCACAGCTGTTCGTCGGCCACTGCTCGGTCGAGCGCGCGACGGTCGCCGGCGACCTCGCCGTCGAGTCCGCGGACGCGAAGCCGCTGCTCGACGAACTGTTTCCCCCACGCGAGGTCTGCCTCAGCGAAGGGTTCTGAAGACGGTCACTGCGGTGGACGGTTCGCCTCAGCTGGGTCGCTGGCGGTAGATCAGGTTACGCTGGACGGCGTTCGCACCCTCGTAGATCACCGGCACGCGGCAGTCGCGATAGACCCGCGCGATGCGGTTCTCGGTCAACACCGAGCGCCCGCCGTGGAGCTGCATCCCGCGCTCGGCACACTCGACGGCGGCCTCGGTGGAGTTGGCCTTCGCGAGCGCGGCCCAGTAGCCCGTGTTCTCCTGTTCGGCCACCTTGTCGGCGGCGCGCCAGTTGAGCGCCCGAGCGCGTTCGAACTCGATCAGCATCTCCGAGAGGTCGTGTTGGACGGCCTGAAACTCGCTGATGTCCCGGCCGAACGCCTCGCGGTCGTGGACGAACTCCCAGGCCTCCTCGATGGCCGCCGCCGCCATCCCGAGGCCGTGCCCGCCGACCACCACGCGACCCTGGTTGAAGAACTCCGCGAGCATGTAGAAGCCCGCGCCCTCGACACCGACGAGGTTCTCCTCGGGGATCCGGCAGTCGTCGAAGACGATGTGGCCCTGCTTCGAGGCGCGGTAGGCCATCTTCTCGGGGATGTGTTCGGCCTCGTAGCCCGGCGCGTCGGTGGGCACGATGAACATCGAGTAGTTCCCGTATCTATCGTCGCCGTCGCCGCTCTTGGCGTAGACGGTGAGCCAGTCGGCCTCGACCGCGTTGCCGACCCAGTACTTCTCGCCGTTCAACACCCACTCGTCGCCGTCCTTCTCGGCCGACGCCGTCATCCCCGCCAGGTCCGAGCCGGTCTGGGGTTCGGAGACCGCGAGCCCCGTGATCTGGTCACAGGCTGCGACGGGTGCGATGTACTCCTCCTTCTGTTCTTCGTCGCCGTACTCCTCGACTATCTCCGCACCGAAGCTCGCGAGCTGGAGGGTGAGCGCGATGCCCGCGTCGGCTCGGTAGAACTCCTCGGCGATGGCGAGCATCTCGTGGAGCCCGTAGCCTTTCCCTCCGTACTCCTCGCCGATGTCCTGGGCCACGAGGCCCGCCTCCTGGCCCGCCTCCAGGACCTCCCAGGGATACTCGCCGCTGGCGTAGTACTCCTCGGCGTTCGGCATGATGTACTCCTCGGAGAACTCGTTGGCCTCTCGCTTGACCTCGCGAACGTCCTCCGGCACGATGGATTCGTCGAGCAACTCCATGCCACACGTTTCGGTCGCGGTCCCCAAATAGTTCGTGTAAACCGGGGGTCGTTCGTGAATCGTTTATTCTGTCTTACTCCGGGGCGGCCTCCTCGGGGGCACGGCCCTCGACCAGGGACTCGTCCGAGAACTCCTCGCGGAGGTCCTTCTTCGAGAACTTCCCGGTCGCGGTCTTCGGAACGCGCTCGATGTAGACCACCTCGTCGGGCACCCACCACTTCGGGTAGTCGGCGGCCACGAGGTCGAGCAGCTCCGCCGCGAGCCGCTCCTCGTCCGTACCGGCCGCGGGCACCACGAACGCCACGGGCCGCTCCTGCCACTTCTCGTGGGGCACGCCGGCGACCGCCGCCTCCGAGACCCCGTCGTGGGCCATCAGCGTGTTCTCGAGTTCGACACTCGAAATCCACTCGCCGCCGGACTTGATGACGTCCTTCGCACGGTCGACGATCTTGATGTAGCCGTCCGAATCGACGCTGACGACGTCACCCGTCTTCAACCATCCGTGTTCGAAGTCCTCCTCGTTGGCCTGTGGGCGCTCGAAGTACTCCGTCGTGACCCACGGCCCGCGGACCAGGAGTTCGCCGAAGTCCTCGCCGTTCCACGGGACTTCTTCGCCGTCGTCGTCGACGACCTTGAATTCGAGGCCTGGCATCATCAGCCCCTGGGTGGCGCGTTTCTCGTATCTCGCATCCGCCTCCCACGACTCCATGCCGGACTTGAGCCGCGCTGCCGACCCGATGGGACTCATCTCGGTCATGCCCCACGCGTGGAGCACCGTGACCCCGAGGTCGTCGAAGCGCTCGATCACCGACTTCGGCGCGGCGCTCCCGCCGATGACGATCTCTTCGAGTGATGAAAGATCGACCTCGTGGTCGTTCATGTATTCGAGCAGCCCCAACCACACCGTGGGAACCCCGGCGGTGATCGTCACGCCCTCGCTTTCGATGAGGTGAGCGAGGTCTTCGGGCGTGGGTGACGGACCGGGATAGACGTGTTTCGCGCCGGCGGAGGTGGTCGAGAAGGGCATCCCCCAGGCGTTGACGTGGAACATCGGGACCACCGGCATCACCACGTCGGTGTCCCTGATGTCGAGGCCCTGGGGGCTGATGGTCGACATCGCGTGCGACCAGAGCATCGACTGGGTGTACTCGACGCCCTTCGGTCGGCCCGTCGTCCCCGAGGTGTAACACATCCCGGCGCGGCGTTCCTGGGACAGTTCGGGCCAGTCGTACGCCTCGTCCTTCCCCCCGATGAACGACTCGTAATCCACTACCGGGTCGAGGTCCGTCTCGGGAACGTCCTCGCCCATCACCACGAACTGCGTCACCGAGTCGAACGAGTCGGGGTCGTAGGCGGCCCCGAGTTTCTCGACCAGTGAGGGATCGACGAACAGGAGTTGGTCGCCCGCGTTCTCGACGATGTACTGGATGTGCTCGTCGGGGAGGAGCGGATTGATGGTGTGGAGTTGGCGGCCGGAGTCCGGCACCGCGAAGTAGGCCTCGAAGTGGCGGTGGTGGTTCCAGCAGAACGTCCCCACCCGCGCGTCGTCGGCGATGCCGGCGTCGTCGAGGGCGTGGGCGAGCCGTGCGACCCGGTTTCCGTACTCCGCGTAGTCGTAGCGCTCGATGCCGTCGTGGGTTCGCGAGACGATCTCGGTGTCGGGGTACAACCGCTCCGCGCGCCAGCGGAACGGCCGGATGGTCTGGTCGGTGCCTCCGGGCATACCCCGTAGAGGCGCTCGTCAATAATGATTCTTCGCCACGGATCGCCATGCGAAGCGGGGTCGTCAGTCCGAATCCGCCGCGTGCTCAGTTTCGATCTCGCGTGCGGCGGCGAGGATCCGGTCGTCGTCGATGTGTTCCAGCAGTCGGTCCTGTCCCCGTTCGGTTCGGGCCCCGACCGCCTCGTCGTCGATGTAGGTGTCGAACCGCCGGTCGATCTCGCGCTCGCGGAGGTCGACGGCGCGCTCCTCGTCGAGCCCGTGGTCGTCCGGCGTTCGCTCCGCGAACAGCTCCCGCCACCGGTCGCGGTCCGCCCACTCCCCGGTCAGTTCGGCCTCGCTCCGTCGCCAGTCGTAGTGTGCCGCGAGGTCGTCCGGATAGCCGCGTTCGCGGCGCGCGTCCGCGAGCGCGGTGCGGGCGACGTGTGCGCCCCGACCGGCCGCGACGACGACCTGGACGTCGGTCTCGCCACCTGGAGAGGCGACGTAGAGCCCGTCGACGGGCGTGCTGCCGTCGCGGTCGGCGTACTCGGGGTCGAAGCGCTCGTAGGTCTCGCCGTCGTGGACGTACTCGTCGAAGGCCGCCTCCCCCACCACTGGTCGAAGGTAGTCCGCGCCCTGTCGGGTCGCCGCGACGACTCGCTTCGCGCGGACGGCCTCGCCCTCCTGTGGTTCGACGACGAACCCGCCGTCGGTCGCGCGCTCGACCGACCGAACCATGTCCGGGACGAGGTCGGCCCCCGACGCCTCGACGTGGTCGTGGATGAGGTCGTAGAACGTCCCCACGTCGATGCCCGCCGGGAAGCCGAGGTAGTTCTCGAGGTACGCACAGCGCTGGAGCGACGACTGGCCGCGGTCGAAGACGGTCGTATCGAGACCGTAGCGCGCGGTGAACACCGCCGCCGAGCAGCCCGCTGGCCCGCCGCCCACCACGACGACGTCGGACGTGTCGTGCGCCGTCTCGCTCACGTCGTCCCCTCGCCGGTGATGATACGCGCGACGCGCTCGCGGTCGAAGAGCCGTTCGTTCGGGGGGATCTCCGGGTACGGTCCTTTCTCGTAGGTCGGCCACTCGCCGAACCGGTCGGGATAGAGCTGCTTCGCGCTCATCTCGAGCTGGAAGAGGTTGAGGATCGGACCCTGATACCGCGCGCCCTGGGCGTAGACCCGGTCGTTCTCGACCGCCGTGACGTCCGCCGCCACCGGGTCGTCCGCGAGACCGCTCCGGATGCCGGGCATGTCGGTATCGGGGTGCATCCCGCCGAGCGCGAGGACCACCTCTGGGTCCGCCGCGAGCAGGGTCTCCGTGTCCACCGTGTCACCGGAGGAGACGTCGTCGCCGAACGTCTCGGCCGGCTTCAGCGGTCGGATGTGCGCGACCAGGAAGCCGGGGACGCTGACCTTGTAGGCGTAGATGCTTTCGAGGTCGCTGAGGCCGAGCAGCGCCACCGTCGGGCGCTCGCCCGTCGCCGGGAGCTCCGATTCGATGGTGTCGCGCAGGTCCGAGTGGATGGACGACAGCGCCCGATACCGTTCCCGTTCCTGAAACACCGCCGCGACCTTCTCGAACATGTCCCACAGCGAGTAGTAGCGATACCGGTCCTGGTAGGCCTCCGGCGGGGTCGCGTGGGTGTCGCTGTACTGGTTCCCGAACCACGGCGCGACGTTCTCGCCGATCTCGGCGAGGTCGCTCTCGTTCCAGCCCTCGACCGCGAAGACGCTCGCGGGGTCGGCGAGATGCACGTCGCTGTCCAGTTCGTAGAGCTTCTCCTTGCTCGGCTCCCACGAGGAGTAGAGCCCCGACCAGTCGAGCGAGACGCCCGGCAGCCGCGGGGTGAACTGGTTCCAGAGCGCATCGTAGTAGTCGGGCGCGTGCATCGCGTTGACGTCGTTGCCCCGACCGAGCGCGAACGCCATCCCCGCGAGGTGGGTCAGCCGCGTGAAGACGGTCTTCGGGACCGCCTCGAAGCTCACCTCGCCCATCGGGGCCATCGTCACCGAGTACGCGTTCCCCGACCCGTCCGTCGTCCCGTCGGTTCCGTTCGTCCCGCTACCCGTCTCGGTACCCCCGGCGGACCCGCTCGAAGCGGTGTCGGCCTGCGTTTCGGACGACCCGTTCGCCCCACCCGAACCGTTCGAGCCGCCGCTCCCTCCGTTAGTACAGCCGGCGAACAGCCCGCCGCCGATGAGCGCGCCGCCGTACTTCACGTAGTCGCGCCGCGTCGGTACACCGTCTCCCGTCTCGTCGCTCGCCATACGTTTTAGGCCAGCCTAAGACATAAAGCCGTTTTCCTTTTCGGCCGGCCGAATTTCGTGACGGGGGGTCCGGACCTACTTCCACTTGATCGAGCAGCCGCGCGACGGCTGGAACTGCTGGTCGACGGGGACCCCCGTCAACACCGACTCGATCGCGCCCGCCATCTCGAAGCCGTGTTCGCCCGAGGGCTCCTCGTCGGGGCCGGTGGCGTCGTCGAGCCGGCCGTGGTAGGCGAGCTCGAAGCCGCCGTCACGCTTCGCGAACAGGAACGGGTCGGGGGTGCAGACCGCGCCGTAGGCCCGCGCGACCTCCTGGGACTCGTCGCGGAGGTAGGCATCGTAGCGGACCGTGCCGTCCTCGACGAGCTCCTGCATCCGGTCGAAGGAGTCCTCGGGGTACTCCTCGGCGTCGTTGGCGTTGATCCCGACGACCGCGACCTCCTCGTAGCTCTCGGCCAGCCCGTTGAGCGCCTCGATCTTCGCCTGGGCGTAGGGACAGTGGTTGCAGGTGAAGGCCACGAGGAGCGCGTCGTGGTCGTGATAATCCGCGAGCGCGTGGCTCGCGCCGTCGGTCCCCGGGAGTTCGAAGCCCGGTGCGCTGTCGCCTCGTTCGAGGTCGCGTGCGGACTCTTCGAGCGTCATACGCCCTTCGAACCCCCGAAGACGCAAAGGTGTTTTCGCCCGCGAAGCTTTTTCTCAGTTCGGCATCATTCGACGATATCGATGGACGAGATCTCGGTGCTGTGGGTTGACGACGAGCGCTCGGTCGCGGACCTCGGGGCGGCCCATCTCGACCGCCTCCTCGATGGCGTCGACGTGACGACCGAGACGTCCGCCTCGGCGGCGCTCGAACGGTTCGAACGTGCGCCGGGGGCGGTCGATTGCATCGTGAGCGACTACACCATGCCGGGGATCGACGGGCTCGAGTTCCTCGCCACGGTCCGCGAGTCCCACCCGGAGCTGCCGTTCATCCTCTTCACCGGCAAGGGCAGCGAGGAGGCCGCGAGCGAGGCGATCTCGGTCGGCGTCACCGACTACCTCCAGAAGGGCACCGGGAGCGAACAGTACGAACTCCTCGCCAACCGGATCGAGCACGCCGTCGAGGCCGACCGCGCCACCGACCGCGCCGCCGACCTCGCCCGGATCAACGCCNAGTACGAACTCCTCGCCAACCGGATCGAGCACGCCGTCGAGGCCGACCGCGCCACCGACCGCGCCGCCGACCTCGCCCGGATCAACGCCGTGGTGGCGGAGGTCCAGCGCGAACTCGTTCGCCAGTCGACCCGTGAAGGGATCGAAGCACGGGTCTGTGAGTGCCTCGCGGGTTCGGAGTCGTACAGCCAGGCGTGGATCACCACGGCGACCGACGACGGCGGGTTCGCGGTTCGCGAACGCGCCGGCGACGGAGCGGCGGCGTTCGACGACCGCCCGACCGACGACGTGACGCTCGAGGACGGTCCGATCGGTCGAGCGATACGCACGGGCGAACCACAGGTCTATCACGAGGGTCACGACGGGGCGTTCGAGTCGTGGCGCGAGACGGTGGACTGCCACGGGTTCGACTCGGTCGTCACGTTGCCGCTGTCGTACAGCGAGGCCTCCTACGGCGTGCTCGGGATCTACGCCGACCGTCGAGCGTTCGAGCCCGACGAACGCGACGCGCTCACGGAGCTGGCCGGCACCATCGCACAGGCGATCCACGCCGCCGAGACGCGTGGCCAGCTCGAACGCCGCGAACGCGCGCTCGCCGAGTCCGAGCGGAAGTATCGGGCGTTGCTCGATACCGGGCCGGACGCGGTGCTCGTCGTCGACGCGGTCACGGGGGAGGTCGTCGAGACGAACGCCGCCGCCACGGAGCTCCTCGGTCGCGACCGCGAGTCGCTCCTCGGGGCGGACTACACGGCGATCTATCCCCCGGACGAGGCGGAACGGTATCGGGAGTTCTTCGACGAAGGGTCGTTCGTTGACGGGAAACGGTCCGTGGGCGTCCACGACGGGTCACCGCTGGTGGTCGAGCGTGCCGACGGCGAGCACGTCCCGGTGGAGGCCGGCGCGAGCATCGTCGAGCTCGACGACCGGCGGTTGATACAGGGGGTGTTCCGAGACGTCTCCGAGCGGCGGGCGCGCGAACGCGAACTCCACGAGGAACGGGCGGTCATCGGGAGCCTGTTCGACGCCACGCCGGACCCGATCTTCGCCTTCGACGCCGACGGCCGGATGCGCAGGTGGAACGAGACCTTCGAGTCGGTGGTCGGCTACTCGCCCGAGGAGATAGCCGGGATGAACTGCCTCGAGTTCATCCCGCCGGCCGACCACGCGCTGATCCGAGAGGAGATCGAGGCGGTGGTCGAGCGTGGCGAGAACGTCACCGTCGAGTCGGCGTTCGTAACGAAGACCGGTGAGACCATCCCCCACGAGTTCAGCGGCGCGCGGATCGCGACCGAGGCGTTCCAGGGGGTCGTCGGCACCGGGCGCGACATCACCGACCGAAAGGAGCGCGAGCGCGAGTCCGAACGCTACCGGACGGCGACCGACGCGGTCGACGACGCGGTCTACGTGCTCGACGGCGAGGGCCGTTTCGAGTTCGTCAACCAGGGCTTCACCGACCTCACGGGCTACGAGGTCGCGGACGTCCTCGGCGAGAGCGTCGAGCGTATCAAGGACCCCGAGACCACCGAGATGTTCGAGGAGCTCGTCGGCGAGATGCTGTCGGCGGGTGCCGAGGAGACCACCGTCGAGTTCGAGGTCCGGACCGCCGACGGCGAGTACGTCCCGTGTGAGGACCACCTCGCGCTTCGGCTCGTCGACGGCGAGTTCCGGGGGGTCGCGGGCGCGATCCGCGACACCACCGAGCGCCGCGACCGCGCGAAGACCGTCGCCGCGCTCCACGAGGCGACCCGGGACCTCATGCGCGCCGAGGACCGTGTGGACGTGGCGGACGCCACCGCCGCGGCCGTCGAGGACGTCCTCGGCTTCTCGCTGGCCGCGGTCCGGTTCTACGACCCGGAGACCGACAGCCTCGACCCCGCCGCGCTGACGCCGAGCGGTGTCGACCAGTACGGCGACCGGCCGAGCTACGACCGCGACGAGGGGTTCCCGTGGCGCGCGTTCGAGGCCGAACAGCCCATCGTGGCCTCGGGGAACGCCGTGATCGACACTCACACCGACTTCGAGAGCGCGCTCTACGTCCCGATCGGCGACCACGGCACCCTCAGCATCGTCTCGGTGGACGGGGACTTCGAGGACGCCGACATCGAGCTCGCCCGGATGCTCACCGCGAACGCCGCGACCGCGCTCGACCGGCTCGCGCGCGAAGAGCAGCTCCGGCGCTACCGCCGGATGCTCGACACCGCCGGCGACAGCATCTACGCGCTCGACACCGAGGGTCGGTTCATGGCGGTCAACGACCGCCTCCTCGACGTCGTGGGCTACAGCCGCGAGGGACTGGTCGGCGAACACATCTCGGCGATCCTCGAAGGGGACGCGGTCGAGGCGGGCAACGACGTCGTCCGCCGACTCCTCAGCCACGACTCGGAGCGCGACACCGCCTCGTTCGAGTTCGAGGTTCGACTGGCCGACGGCAGTCTCCAGCCCTGCGAAGCCCAGATCACGCTGCTCCGGTCCGACGGCGTGTACGAGGGAAGCGTCGGCGTCATCCGCGACGTTTCGGAGAAGAAGGAGAACGAACGGTACCGACGGAAGCTCTACGAGACGACGTCGAGCAGCGGGCTCGATTTCGACGAGCGGATCGACCGGCTGCTCGAACTCGGCTGTGCGTATCTCGACGCCGACGTCGGGTTCATGACACACATCGAGGACGGGACGCTCCGGATCGAGGCGGCGCGCGGCTCGCACGAGGCCATCGAGCCGGGTTCGGAGTGTCCGCTGTCGGCGGTCTACTGCCGACGGACCGTCGAGACCGACGGCCCGTTCGCGGTTCACGACGCGGTCGCGGCGGGCTGGGAGGGCGACCCCGCGCGCGAGTCGTTCGGGCTCGACAGCTACATCGGCGGGAAACTCACCATCGACGACGAGGTCTACGGGACGTTCTGTTTCGCGGACCCGGCCCCGCGCGACCCGTTTTCGAGCGCCGAACAGGGCTTCGTCGACCTCGTCGCCCGCGGGGCGAGCCGCGAGCTCGAACGGCGAAAACACGAACACGACCTCGAAGCCCTCCACGACGCGACTCGACGGATGATGACGGCGGTCGACCGGGACGCGGTGGCCGAGACGGCCGTCGAGACGGTCGAAGACGTGCTCGATATCCCGATGAACGGGGTCTGGCGCTACGAGGACGACGAGGAGGTGCTCCGGCCGATGATGATGTCGGATAGATGCCATGAACTGTTCGAGACCCAGCCCACCTTCGAGGGGACGGATAGTCTCGCGTGGGAGGCGTACGAGACGGGCGAACCGCGCTATTACGACCACGTCGACGACGAACCGGGCGTCTACAACGCCGAGACGACCATGCGGAGCGAGATGATGCTTCCCATCGATGAGTACGGCGTGCTGATCGTCGGGTCGGTCGAGCCGGGGGCCTTCTCCGACCGGGAGTTCTCGCTGGCGAAGCTCCTGGTGACCAACGCCGGAGCCGCGATGCAGCGCGCCGAGCGCGAACACCTCCTCCGCGAGCGACAGCACGACCTCGTGACCGAACGCGACCGGCTGACCGCGCTGTTCGAGAACGTCACCGACGCCGCGGTGAGCTACGAACTGGTCGACGGCGAACCGATCGCCAGGCGAGTGAACGCCCGGTTCGAACGGATCTTCGGCTATCCCGGCGCGGAGGTCATCGACGAGAACATCGACGACTACATCGTCCCAGCCGAGCACGAAGCCGAGGCGGATTCGTTCAACGAGGCGCTCATCGAGGGTGAGAGCCTCCAGACGACCGTGCGCCGGCGGACCGCGGACGGGGTTCGGGACTTCCTGCTCCACATCGTCCCGCTCGAACCCGACACGCGCAACCTCGCTGGCTACTCGCTCTACACCGACATCACCGAGCAAAAGCGCCACGAGCGCGAGCTCGAACGTCAGAACGAACTTCTCGACGAGTTCGCGAGCGTGATCAGCCACGACCTCCGGAGCCCGATGAGCGTCGCGCGCGGCCGGGTCGAACTCGCCGAGGCCGAAGCCCCCTCCGAACACCACGAGGACGCGCTGTGGGCGCTCGACAGGATGGACACCCTGATCGAGGGCGTCCTCACCCTCGCCCGTCAGGGCCAGGTCATCGGCGAGACCGAACCCGTCGCCTTCGAGGACGTCGCCGAGCGCGCGTGGCGGGCGACGGGCACCGAGACGGCGAGCCTCACCATCGAGGCGCTCGACACCGTCGAGGCCGACCCCGACCGCCTCACGCGGCTGTTCGAGAACCTCTTTCGAAACGCGCTCGACCACGCCGGCGAGGAGGCGTCGGTCGTCGTCGGGGCGCTCGAAAACGGGTTCTACGTCGCGGACGACGGCCCGGGGATCCCCGAGGGCGAGCACGAGAAGATATTCGAACACGGCTACTCGACGACCGAATCGGGGACCGGGTTGGGCCTGATGATCGTCCGGAACATCGCCGAGGCCCACGGCTGGGACGTCCGTGCGGTCGACGGAGCCGACGGTGCCCGCTTCGAGGTCACGACGTAACCGACGACGTCCCGTCCGTGGCCGAGAGGGGATATTTTTTGTAGCTCCCGGTGTAGAGATATGTATTGTGGCGATGCAGCGATCCGCCGATGCGGATGCCGACCCGATCCGGGTGTTGTTCGTGGACGACGAGCCGGCGATCGTCTCGCTCGCCGCGACGGTGCTCGGGGGGATCGACGGGTTCGTCGTGGACACCGAGACCAGCGCCGCGGCGGCGCTCGACCACCTCGACGACGCGTCGGTCGACTGTATCGTCAGCGACTACCGGATGCCGGGAACCGACGGGCTGGAACTCCTCGCGACGGTTCGTGAGTCCCACCCGAAGCTCCCGTTCATCCTCTCGACCGGCAAGGGCAGCGAGGAGGCCGCGAGCGAGGCGATCTCGATGGGCGTCACCGACTACCTCCGGAAGGGCGGCGGGGTGGACCAGTACGAACTCCTCGCCAACCGGATCGAGAACGCGGTGGACCAGCGTCGCGCCGAGAAGGCGCTCGCCGAGCGCGAGCGCCGGCTCGAACGCCNAGTACGAACTCCTCGCCAACCGGATCGAGAACGCGGTGGACCAGCGTCGCGCCGAGAAGGCGCTCGCCGAGCGCGAGCGCCGGCTCGAACGCCAGCGCGACGAACTCGCCCGGCTCGACCGGATCAACGTCGTGATCCAGGGGATCATCCGCGGGCTGGTCGGGGCCGCGACCCGCGAGGAGATCGAACGCACGGTCTGTGAGCGGATCGCGGCCTCCGACCTCTACGGGGTCGCGTGGATCGCCGAACGCGACGGTCGAGGCGACCTCGCGGTCGAGACCGGTGCGGGGGTCGAGGACATCGCGGCGGTCGCCACCGACGGCGGGCTGGCGGACCCGGGCGTGCGCGCGCTCGAAACCGGGACGGTTCAGGTCGTCGAGGAGCCGTCCCCCTCGGCCGCCGACGAACCCGGCGGCTCCGGGCCGGTGGCGATGGTGCCCCTCTCCTACCGGGAGGTCGTCTACGGCGTGCTCGGGCTCTCGGCGACCCACCCGGACGCCTTCGCCGAACGCGAACGAGCGGGTCTCACGGTGCTCGGCGAAGTCGCGGGCTTCGCGATCAGCGCCGCCCAGAACATGAAGCTCCTGCTCTCCGATACGGCGGTCGCGGTCACCCTTCGCCTGACGGACGACACCGCGTTCCCCATCGCGGTCACCGACCGGCTCGACTGCCGCTACCGCCTCGACGGCATGGTTCCGGCGGCCGACGACACGGTTCTCCAGTACGTGACGATCGAGGGAGCCCCACCGGAATCCGTGCTCGACCTCGCCGAGACGTTCTCGGGGGTCGCGGAGGCGCGCCTCGTCTCCGGCGGCGAGAACGGCGGGCTCTTCGAGTTCGCCACCACCGAGGGGCCGGCCGACGTCGCGATCGACGTGGGCGGGACGGTCCGACGGCTCACGTCCGAGGACGGCGAGGCGCGGCTGGTCTGCGAGGTCGCCGCCGACACGGACGTCCGGCGGGTGGTCGACGCCTTCGAGGCGGCCTACCCCGGAACGGCGCTCCTCTCGAAGCGCGCGGTCGAACTCCCCGTCGGGACCGAGGCCGGCTTTCGGCAGGCGGTCGACGACCGACTCACCGAGAAACAGCGCGCGGCCGTGCGGGCGGCGTTCTTCGCGGGCTACTACGACTGGCCGCGCGGCTCGACTGCCGAGGAGCTCGCGGCCTCGATGGGGATCTCCTCGCCGACGCTCCACAGCCACCTCCGGAAGGCCCAGCGAAAGCTCCTGACCGCGTTCCTCGACGAGGACGGGTAGTTCGGACTCGCGTCCGAACCGGCCCGCGCCGCAAAAACCGGCCGGGAGCCAACCTTTTTGCGACAGTGGCCGTATCTCGCGGTATGAACACCCGCGCGGAACTGGTGTCGTTGCTCCGCGAGAACGCCCGATACACGACCGTCGACCTCGCCCGGATGACGGGGGCCGAGGAGCGCGAGGTCGAATCGACCATCGAGGCGCTCGAAACCGAGGGAGTCATCCGCGGGTACAGCGCGGTGGTCGACTGGCGCAACACCGACGACGAACCCGTCCGCGCGCTGGTCGAGTGTAACGTCACCCTCGACCGCGAGACGGGCTACGACGACATCGCGAAGCGGCTCGTCGGCTTCCCCGAGGTGGAATCCCTCCGGCTCGTGAGCGGCGAGTACGACTTCTCGATGACCGTGGAGGCCGACTCGATGGGCGAGGTGTCGCGATTCGTCTCGGAGAAGGTCGCGCCGGTTCCCGAGATAACCCAGACCGTGACCCACTACCTGATGGAGTCCTACAAGGAACACGGCATCGAGTTCGACGGCGACCGGGACGACGACCGGCTGTCGGTTTCGCCATGAAGATATCCGAACGAGTGAATCAGGTGCCGCCCTCGGGCATCCGGCGCTTCTTCGAACTCGCCGAGGAGATGGACGACGTGATCTCGCTCGGGGTGGGCGAACCCGACTTCACCGCGCCGTGGAGCGCGCGCGAGGCCGCCATCGACTCGCTCGAACGCGGCAAGACCTCCTACACCGCGAACCGCGGGATGCGGGAGCTTCGAGAGGCCATCGCGGGTCGGGCGGCGACCGAGTACGACCTCGATTACGACCCCGACGAGGAGATCCTTGTGACGGCGGGGGCTTCCGAGGCCATCGACGCGGCGTTTCGCGCCTTCTGCGACCCGGGGGATACGGTCGCGGTGGCCCAGCCCTCGTACGTCTCGTACGTGCCGGGCGTGGTCTTCGCGGGCGGCGAGCCCCTGCCGGTGCCGACCCGCGAGGCCGACGAGTTCCGGCTCACGGCGGAGGTGCTCCGCGAGGCGGGCGCGGAGGAAGCCGAGGCGCTGGTCTACTGCTATCCCAACAATCCAACTGGGGCGACGATGCGCGAGGAGCACCTCGAACCCGTGGCCGCGTTCGCCCGCGAGCACGACCTGACCGTGCTCGCCGACGAGATCTACGCCGACCTGACCTACGACGGCGACCACACCTCGATCGCCACCCTGCCGGGGATGCGCGAACGAACGGTCGTCTTCAACGGCTTCTCGAAAGCCTACGCGATGACCGGCCTTCGACTGGGCTACGCGCTCGCCCCCCCGGAGGCGATTCAGGCGATGAACCGGATCCACCAGTACGGGATGCTCTCGGCACCCACCACCGCGCAGTACGCCGCGCTCGACGCGCTCGAACACTGCAGCGACGACGTCCAGGAGATGCGCGCCCAGTACGACCGCCGGCGGCGGTTCGTGCTCTCACGATTCGCGGAGATGGGCATCGAGTGTTTCGAGGCCACCGGCGCGTTCTACGTCTTCCCCGAGAGCCCGTGGGAGGATGCCGAAGCGTTCGCCGAGGCCCTCCTCGAAGAGTGCGGCGTGGCGATGGTCCCCGGCGACGTCTTCGGTGCGGGCGGCGAGGGCCATCTTCGAGTTTCGTATGCGACGGGACTGAACGAGTTGCGCGAGGCGATGGACCGGATCGAAGCGTTTCTGGAGTGAGTGCTGATTTCTTCGACAGGATATGTCCGATAGATTGGGGCTATCACTTAACACTACGATCTATTTCGCCGGTGGAATAAAGACTTATCAGAGGAATGATTGTATTGACCACCATGTACGATTTAGTAGTCAAGATGTCCGGTGGGTTAGTGATCTTAGGAGGGTTGGGATTAGCAGGACTCGTGTTGCTCTGGCCGGCCAGTTTTTCACACCCGGCAACAGTCTTATACTGGCTGCTCACGCTGCTTGTTAGCATATTCGTCTCAGGATGGATCATCGGCTACGGTGCGAGCTTAGTTTTCAGGCGGAGAAGATACACGACTTATGGAATTTGCATCAGTGTAGCAGGCGGGCTCGGTGCCGGTTTATGGATTGTGGCGGGACATCTCATATAGTGTTGGGATAGTTGCCGCCCGGCGGCTGGTTTTGTCAGTGCCATATCTCTGAGTACTGTACCCTCGCGCTGGAGAATAAACCCGGACCTCGCCTTAGTTCACGAAAGCCTATTCAACACTGCCTCAACGTTGAGCTTTCCGACAGGCCCCTTGTCGATTGGCACTGTTTCGCCTACGATAGCACGTTGTATCTGCTTAGGGTTGGGGTTCTTCCCGCGATTGAACAGCTCACCTAGTATCATTGCCAGCGACCCAGTTACGATAGGAGCAGCGTAGCTTGTACCGCTAGCGAGGAAGGGTTCACCGTCCGAAGTTGTATCCAGTTGGTGACAAGGAGCGAGTACGTCAGGTTGCCCCCGTTGATAACTGATGTTCCTTTCCCAGGGTCTTTCCAGTCGGTTGTTTTCACAGCTTATGTCTGGCGTACATCCTAAGTAGCCACAGTAGTGGTCGCGAGGGTACCCATACCAACCATCTGATTCAGAAGGGGGGCTCAACCAGTACGAGCCATTCGGTCTAATTGTGGGGGTTTGTCGGTGTAAAGGTTGTTCTCCGCCAACATCGGTGGTACAGACTGCTTCGTAAGCACCGACACTGATTACATCGTCCTGTAATGCCGGACAGAATAGTGATAGAGGCTCATCACGCCTGCGGTTACCCGCACCAGCAACCACACAGACACCGTCATTGATAATTCTCTTTGCCGCGACACAAAGTCTACAGTTTTGATTGCAATCTGGCCGGTGTTTCCCTGCAGAGACGTTTAGTAGATCCACTCCAGCGTTTCGGGCAGCATCAAGCGCCTTAAGCATATTCTGGGGAGTGAACAGGCGATCTTCTGCAATCGTACGATAAAGATGAAATGTCGCATCCTTGCAATAGTGCTGAAGTAGAGCGAATACTCCTATGCCATGACCAGTAGTGTCGGCTTCTGTGCTAGCGACGAAGTTTTGTCGTTCGGCAATTTCGTGGTCCGAGTCAAACGAGAGGTTGTATAATGAGTCAATCAGACCAACCTTGATAAATCTGCCATCAGGACCTGAGTTGATAGGACGACTGACTCCCGTGTCATGGGATTGGTAAACAAAGGCACGGAGATCATCTACCGACTCGAATTTCTCAGCGGGTTCCCGTTTCCCTGGCTTAGATCCTCCAGGCTTTCGTCAGTCTCGATAGACTCCAAGCCCTCTATTTCGAGTAGATTCGTGATGGCGTTCTCTGGAACAGTCACCTCCAACGTATCGAAGGGTAGTTGTTCGGTGACCTCACCCCCTATCGCTTCGACTTGTTCCTCAACAGCAGAGAGAGAGTCGCTCTCAACGCCCAGTAGGAGGGTAGTGGATGCGCTGCTATCGGGATCCTCCCGCATTTGCTCGACAGCGCGCTCCACGTACCTCGTGGACATCCTAAGTGAGTATTAGCCGCCGCCGGGTTAAGTCTGGTCATCAGTGTAACAAGGTCTATTGGTCAGAACGGCGCTCGATGTCCTCTCGCTGAATCGCCATCAGTGCCGAGATGGTCTCGGGCATGAGGTCGGTCACAGTGTCGGGATAATTATCCGACCATGACCACCCCTCGCGGGTCTCCGAGCCGACACTGTTGCCGTCGGGGTCGTAGACTGTGAGCGTCTGTTTCTTCGTTCCGAGGCCACTGATGCCCCATGTCCACGTCATTATATTTCTCCTATGAGGACCAATTTGGTCACATATACTGTCCCCGAACTACCAGATACCTTCATTTCCGTGGATATTCGAGCATATCCGTTCTGGCCAGGATTGTATGGTATCAAGCCCGAAACCACAATCGGGTATCCTGTATCGCCAGTGTGGGAAATCTCCGCTTCAGGTTCGTTAGAAGGCCCACCTTTCAGTTTGTGATAGACGGTTTCGTTGGCATCGTCGATGTGCAAGGTGGAGACCAATTGTAGGTAGTAATTCGAGTAATCCAGCGAGGTGGCGATACCATCTGTGAGAAGTCCCATTTCTGTGACTGACGTAAACGCATTTTCGTAGGTGGTCGATGTTGTCGACTCGCTCGTTCCACTATACA
The DNA here is from genome assembly GCF_000336675.1 of Halococcus hamelinensis 100A6. Taxonomy (NCBI): domain Archaea; kingdom Methanobacteriati; phylum Methanobacteriota; class Halobacteria; order Halobacteriales; family Halococcaceae; genus Halococcus; species Halococcus hamelinensis. The sequence continues at coordinate 83,227 of NZ_AOMB01000014.1, forward strand.
CGGTCGCGTCGATGACTTCATGACCTTCATCTTGGAGCGGAATGGTGCTGACCCCTCCTCCTTCGCCGACCGATAGTACCAGTATCGGTCGTCGCCTTCCTGATTGTGTCCTCACTGGTGGCGGGTTCGTCCTCTACGAAGGGGTCGTTCGTGCAGATGAACAAAACGTCAACCGAAACAGCCTCGTGAGCTAACGACGGATCCCGAACAGCCCTCGAAGCATCACGGCTTTACCGCCCGATCCCATGCAACCGACATGGTCGACGGAGCGCACATCGCGGACGTTGCGGACGTTCCCGAGGGCGGATCGTATCTCTTCACCGCCGAGGACGCCTTCACCAACGAGCAGGAAGTGATCCTCGTTCACTGCGACGAGGAGCCAGGCATCGAGGCGTGGGTCAACACCTGTACCCACGAGACCCAGCGCTTCGACCGGGGTTCGGGCGCGCCGATCCGCGACGGGCAGATAATCTGCCCGAAACACGGTTCGCTGTTCGACACCTGCTCGGGGGAGTGCGACAACGGCGAAGCGGCGGGGACGACGCTCCCCGGCGTCGAGGTCGCCGTCACCGACGGCGAGGTGGTGCTGACCGACGACAACTACGACTACCTCCGGGACGGCGGCACCGGCGACGACGGGCCGTCTTCGAGTTCGCACCTCTCGTTCTGACTCAGGTGTCGTCTCTTGGATTGACGACTTCGTAGAACCCGACCACCAGCGAGGGCACCACGACCATGAAGAGGTGCTCCTCGATGGGGATCCCCAGAAATTCCTTGCCGGTGCGGAGGTTGATCTGGAAGACCCCGACCTCCAGGGTGTAGCGGTCCCAGACGTACGCCAGCGGGTAGAGCGCGACGACGGTTCTGGCGGCGCGGCCGAGCGCGCCGGTCGCCGAGAGGAGGGCGTAGGCGAACGCGCCGAAGACGACCTCCGTCACGAGATACGTGTACCGACCGAACACGTCGATATCGGGCACCATTCGGAAGGCTACTCGCGGTGTGAACAAGGCTCTGACGGTCACACGGGGCACAGTCTTGATTATCCCCGGCGTCCAACCCTACGGGGTGAGCACGATGAATATCGCCGATATCGCAACCACGGACTACACCGCAGTGAGCACCGACGAACGGCTCGGGAAGGTGCGGACGGCCTTCGACGAGGAGAGTCCGCGGGGGCTGATCGTCACCGACGACGGCGCGTACGCCGGCGTGCTAACCCAGCGTTCGTTGATGCAGTCCCACGTCGAGGACTCGACGAAGGTCAGCGCGGTGATGGACTCCGCACCGCGGATCGAGCGCACCGCCGACGTTCGCGAGGTCGCGCGGATGCTGGTCGAGGGCAACACCAAGGTCGCGCCGGTCGTCGAGGGCGAGGAGCTCTGGGGGATCGTCACCGCCGACGGGATCCTCGATGCGGTCCTCGAGAACCTCGACGCACTCACCGTCTCCCAGATCCAGACCGACGACGTGGTCACGGTCGCCGAGGACGCCCGCGTGGGCCAGGCGATCAACCGCCTCCGCGAGCACGGCATCTCGCGCCTGCCGGTCGTGAACGACGCGGGCTACCTCACGGGCGTGCTCACCACCCACGACCTCGTGGAGTTCGTCGTCCGGAACATGAACCAGCCGACCGAGGGCGAGCGCTCGGGCGACTCACAGCGGATGCTCGACATCCCGGTCTACGACCTGATGAACTCGCCCGTCGAGACCGTCTCCAGTGCGGACACGGTTCGCGAGGCGGTCGCGAAGATGCTCGACAACGACTACAACGGCGTCATCGTCACGCCCGGCGACGACGACCGCCACGTCGTGGGCGTCCTCACCAAGACCGACGTGCTCCGAGCGCTGACGTTCACCGAGGAGGACCACATCGACGTCCAGATCACCAACATCTCGCTGCTCGACACCATCACCCGTGACGGCGTCCGCGAGTCGGTGACGCAGGTCGCCGACAAGTTCGGCGAGATGCAGGTCCAACACGCCCACGTCCGCTTCCACGAACACAAGGAGAAACTCCGCGGGATGCCGCTGGTGCGGTGTGGCATCCGCCTGCGAACCGACAAGGGCCAGGTCGCGGGCACGGGCGAGGGCTACGGCGCGGAGAGCGCCTTCCGGGTGGCGCTCGACAAGCTCGAACGCAACGTGCTCGAACGGAAGGGGATCCGGGCGGACGAACAGCGCCGGGGCCAGATCCTCAGAAAGCTCAACGAGATCTGAGCCGCGAACCGGTCTTTTTGATGACTACCCGAGGTGGGTCACGGCGCGACCGCGCCGATGTAGATCACGGCGACGAGGAAGAGCCAGACCACGTCGACGAAGTGCCAGTACATCGAGACCGTGCTCACCGAGGTGTGGCGCTCGGCGGAGTACTGGCCCATCACGGCGCGGGCCAGCACGATGAGGATGAGGACCGCTCCCATCGAGACGTGGAGCCCGTGGAGGCCCGTGAGCCCGAAGAAGGCGCTCGCGAAGAGCCCCGACGTGAGGGTGAAGCCCTCGTGGATGATGAAGAGGTTGTACTCGTAGATCTGGCCGCCGATGAAGACCAGCCCGAGCAGGAGGGTGACCCCGAGCAGCGCGGTGAACCGCCGGTGGTTGTCCTTTCGGAGTTCGACCTCGGCGAAGTGGAAGGTGAAACTGCTGACGACCAGCAGGACGGTGTTGGCGGCGACGAGCGGGCTCAGGAGTTCGGGGGGGATCTCCGCGCCCGACCAGCTCCCGGTCCGGATGAAGAAGTAGTAGACGAAGCCCGCGCCGAAGGTGAATATCTCGGTACAGAGGAACAACAACATCCCGAACCGGAGCATGTTCCCCGAGTGCTCGTCGGCGGCGCGCTCCCAGTAGTTCGCGACGAAGGCGTGATAGAGCCAGCCGAAGATACCGGTCAGCGTGAGGACGACCGAGACCCCGAACACGGCGGGGCCCGCGATCGCGGGCACGATTGAGGCCCCGTTGTGTCCCATGAAGAACAGGGCCGCGCCGATGTAGATCCCCGCCGCGCCGACCGACGCGATGTAGGGCCACCAGCTGGCTTCGCCGAACCCGCGCGGGAAGTCCGTCACCGCCGGGAGGTGATGTCCGCCGCCGTCGTCGCTCGTATCGTCCGCTGTTCCCATGGCGGCGGTTGCACACCGACCAGTAAAAGTCCTCCTACACCGTTCGGGCTCGCCGCTTCCACGACGACCACCTCGGACCGACGGCGACGACCGTTTCCGATGGGTTTGTTACGCTCGCGGCCCTCCCGTCGGTATGGACGAGCAGCCGGGTCTCAGCGACCAGTACCGGATGTCGAGCCCGTGGCCGATCATCGTGGTGCTCGGGCTGGTGTTCTCGGAGCTGGGGCTGTTGTTCAACGTCTTCCCGGTCGCGGTCGGCGGCCTCCTCCTGTTCGTCGGCAGCGTCGCGGGGATCCTCCTCGAATCCGGCTACGCACAGCGGCCGTGGAACGTCCTGCTCGGGTTCGGGGTCGTGCTCGTGGTGCTCGGCGGCGCGCTCACCGCGACCCAGCTCGATGCGGTCTCGGTCGACGCGCTCGTCGGGGTCCTGACCCAGCCGAACGGGATCGTCGGTCGCGGCGCGGAGATGCTGATCGCCGGCGTCGTGGTCGCGGTCGCGGGCGCGGGCGGCCGGTTCGTGGAGGCCGGCTCGGCCTGAGGACCGCTCCCCCGACCGCCGACGAACCGACAGGCTATTGATTCGCGCGCCGCGAGGGTGGGCCAATGGCAGAGCGCACCTTCGACCGTGAAACCCTCCTCGACCTCACGGTCAACATCATTCCGCTCGGGATCATCCTGTTCTTCGTGGTGGTGTTTCTCATGATCCGGCCGTGGGGGCCGAACCTCTACATGGAGACCGTCAGCATGGGACTGTTGGTGATCCCGTTCGTCGCGTTGGCGGCGCTCACCTACTTCTCGGGCCGCATCATCTCGCGTGACGAGGCCACGACGACCGAGGCCGACCTCTCGTCGACCGACGCCACGCTCTCCGAACAGGAACCCGAGGAGGAGGCGGGCGAGGACTACGAGATGGTCGAGGACACCCTCGACGCCGAGCCCGACGAGGACGACACGAACTGAGTTTCCTCGCGGCCGCGATCCCGACGGCTCGGTAGCGCCGCGACCGAACACGGACCCGGGGGGACGGCGTGGCCGAGATCTAAGGGTTCTTTACCCCGTGGTTCATCCCACGATCCATGGCAGACGCGCAGCTAGTACTGACGGTGTTAATGGGGCTGTTACTCGTGGGGGTGGCGGCGTGGCTCTCCCGACTCGAGGACTGGCGCTCGTACACCCCGGTTGGTGGCGGCGGCGCGGTGGGTCGCGAGTCCGGCTACTCCAACGAGAAACCCAGCGGGCTGATCCGGTGGCTGACGACCGTCGACCACAAGGACATCGGGATCCTCTACGGCGTCTTCGCGGTCATCACGTTCGTGGTCGCCGGGCTGATGGTGACGCTGATGCGGACCGAACTCCTCACGCCGAGCGAGGCGATCATCGGGCCGCAGTTCTACAACTCGATGCTCACCAGCCACGGCATCACGATGTTGTTCCTGTTCGGGACGCCGATCATCTTCGCGTTCGGGAACTACTTCATCCCGCTGTTGATCGGCGCGGACGACATGGCGTTCCCGCGGCTCAACTCCATCGCGTTCTGGATGCTCCCGCCCGCCACACTCCTGATCTGGGGTGGGTTCATCGTGGTGCCCTTCACCGACATCCAGCCCGCCCAGACCGCCTGGACGATGTACACCCCGCTCTCGGCGGGCGTCGGCAGCGGCACCCAGTCCGGCACCGCCGGGCTCGGCGTCGACTACATGCTGCTCGGCCTCCACCTCTCGGGGATCGCCACCACGATGGGCGCTATCAACTTCATCGCCACCGTCTTCACCGAACGCGGCGAGGACGTGAGCTGGGCGAACCTCGACATCTTCAGCTGGACCGTCCTGACCCAGGCCGGGCTGATCCTCTTCGCGTTCCCCGTGCTCGGGAGCGCGCTCGTCATGCTCCTCCTCGACCGGAACTTCGGGACGACCTTCTTCGTCGGCGGCGGCGCGATCCTCTGGCAACACCTCTTTTGGTTCTTCGGCCACCCCGAGGTCTACATCCTGGCCCTCCCACCGATGGGACTCCTGAGCCTCATCATCCCGAAGTTCAGCGGCCGGAAGCTCTTCGGCTACAAGTTCGTCGTCTACTCGACGCTCGCGATCGGCGTGCTCTCGTTCGGCGTGTGGGCCCACCACATGTTCACGACGGGTATCGACCCCCGTCTCCGCGCGAGTTTCATGGCGGTCTCGCTCGCGATCGCCATCCCCAGTGCGGTGAAGACCTTCAACTGGATAACCACGATGTGGGGCGGTGACATCCGACTCACCGCGCCGATGCTGTTCTGCATCGGGGCGGTCTCGAACTTCATCATCGGCGGCGTGACGGGCGTGTTCCTCGCGGCGGTGCCCGTCGACCTCACGCTCCACGCCACCTACTACGTGGTCGGTCACTTCCACTACATCGTGATGGGGCTGATCGGCTTCGCGGCCTTCGCGGGGCTCTACTACTGGTTCCCGCTCTACACCGGGAAGATGTACCAGAAGACGCTCGCGCGCTGGCACTTCTGGCTCTCGATGGTCGGCACCAACCTCACGTTCTTCTCGATGCTCTTCCTGGGCTACCTCGGGATGCCCCGGCGCTACGCCACGTACAGCCTCTCGATCGGCCCGCAGGGGATGATGCAGATCTTCCACCAGGTCGCCACGCTCGGGGCGTTCTTGATCCTCGTCGGCCAGGCGATCTGGCTCTGGAACTTCGTCCAGTCGTGGTTCGAGGCCCCCACCATCGAGGACACCGACCCGTGGAACCTGAAGGAGACCAACCAGTTCACCCACGAGTGGCGCTGGAACGAGCGCCGCGTCGAGACCGCGCTGACCGACGGCGGCGAGGAGGAAGCGGCTCGAACCGACGGCGGCGAAGCCATCGACGCGGAAGCCGACGACGCGACGACCGACGCGGAAGAATAGGCGTTTTGTAGCGGTCTTCGATCGGCGGTCCTCAGCTGACGACCAGTACGAACGTCAGCACGACCATCGACACCGAGATCCCGACGAGGATGGCTAGCAGGTACTCCTTTTCGGCCATAGCGCGGTTCGGGGACGCGCGGACAAAAGGCTAATCCTCCGGCACCCGATAGACGAGGTATGTCCGAGAACCCGACGGCCGGACGCATCGCCGGCCGCGACGGCCGGAGCGTGGTGCTGTTCGTCTACGTCGTCGTCGTCGCCATCGCGGGCTTTTGGGGCTATCTCCTCGGTGCCCTCGGGATCCAGGACCTCCAGCCGGTCTCGCTGTTCTTCCTCTTCGAGATCCAGCCGACGCCGGTCGGCCTCGCGGTCTACGGTATGATCACCCTCGGCGTCGGGCTGGGGGTCGTGCTGTTGGCCGTCGGCTACGTCTCCCGACGCTACACGGCGTAATCGGTAAGGGCCGAGCGCGTCCATCGCCCCCGTATACACCGCCGTCATGGGGGCGGGCCACTACGACCGCGCGCTCACGACCGCCCGCGCCGCCCTTGTCACGACGGCGGGCGAGTCGAACGAGCGAGCCCCTCGATATCGGCCGAACAATCCCACCATCGAGCACCGACCGTCCTCTTCGTCTCCCGACGAACTATAATGGTCGATAAAAATAAATAACTGGATCGCGTCACGTCACCCATGTATCAGGGGATATTGGTGCCGACGGACGGGAGCGAACTCATGGACGAGGTCATCGAGCGGGCGGTGGATCTCGCCGGGAAGTACGACGCGAGCGTTCACGCGCTCTACGTCGCCAACATGGGGACGATCGGGACCCTCGACGTCGACGACCGCGAGCGCATCGAAAGCCGTCTCGAAGCCCGTGGCGAGCGCGCCGTCGAGGCGGTCAACGACGCGGCCGAGGGGGCGGGGCTCGAAACGACTACGGCGACCCGGCGAGGGACCCCACACCAGCGGATCACCGAGTACGTCGAGGACCACGACGACGTGGACCTCGTCGTGATGGGGACCCACGGTCGGACGGGACTCAGCCACGTCCTGCTGGGGAGCGTCGCGGAGAACGTGTTGCGACACACCACGGTGCCGGTGTTGCTGGTTCGGGTAACCGAGTGACCTGACCCACTGTCGTTGGGGAGGTCCCGGGCGACCGTCAGCGACCCAGGTCGAGGACGTCGAAGTCGGAGGCGTCCGCCCCCTCCTCGTCGTCGGTCTCGTCCTCGGTGATGAACGTCGACCCGAGCCAGGCCGCGAGCGCGAACATGGCGTAGTACGCCCGGTCGCCCTGGGGGCCCTCGATGAACAGTTGTAGCGCGATGCCGATACCGAGGGCCGGGATCGCGATCAGGGCGGTTCGGACGACCCGTGGCAGGCCGGTCTCGCGCGGGAGCGGCGAGGCGAAGCTGAACGCGACACCGAGGCCCACGCCGAGACAGACGACCACGAGGATCGCGACGAGGTCGACCGGCGTCGGGAACGGGTAGTCGAAGAGGTAGTAGCCCGCGAGATAGAACACGGACAAGCCCGCCCAGAGACCGATGGCTCGGCGGACCGCGAGCAGCGCGAGTTCGGTGTTGTCGGGCCGGTTCATTCGAAAACGAAACGAGTCACGACGTTAGTTCGTTTCGTCCCGGTCCGACGGGTCGTCCGTTCGGGCGTCGTGGGCGGCCGTCGCGAGGTCGGCACCGCCGTCGGTCCGGACCTCGCCACCGTCCGCCTGGACCTCGCCGCCGTCGGCGGCGGCCGTCTCACTGCCGGTCCGCGAGCCCTGTGGCAGCCGGATGTCCTCGACGAGGTTCTGGATCTCCTCGGGTGGCGGCGGCGTGACCCGCGAGACCGCGAACGCCACCACGAAGTTGAGGATGGTTCCGACGAGCCCGATACCCTGGGCTTCGAGCCCGAGGAAGGTGGGCAGGATCGGCTCCGGCGTCCCGAAGATCGAATCGGAGGTCATCAACACGACCATGACGAGCGTGAAGACCAGCCCGACGAGGATGCCGGTGATGGCACCCTCGCGGTTCATCCGTGGGTCGAAGATCCCGAGCAGGATCACCGGGAACAGGCTGGCGGCCGCGAGCCCGAAGGCGATCGCGACGACCTCGCCGACGAAGCCCGGCGGGTTGATACCCAGGTACGCCGCGACCGCCGCGGCGACGATGACGACGACCCGCGCGATGAGCAGGCGCTGGCGTTCGGAGGCGTCCGGATTGAAGATCTTGTAGTAGATGTCGTGCGAGACGGCGCTCGACATCGCGATCAGGAGGCCGTCGGCCGTCGAGAGCGCCGCCGCCAGCCCGCCCGCCGCCACGAGGCCGATGACGATCGGCGCGAGCCCCGCGACCTCGGGCGTCGAGAGCACGATGATGTCGGCGTCGACGACGACCTCGCTGCCCGCCGCGCCGAGGCCGCCCGCCATCTGGATGACGCCGTCGTTGTTGAGGTCCTGAATCGTGAGCAGGCCGGTCTCGGACCACCGACTGACCCACGGGATCGCTTGGGCCTCCTGAACGGGCGTGTTGTGCAGCGTGCTGATGAGATTGAACTTCGCGAAGACCGCGAGCACGGGCGCACACACGTAGAGGATCGAGATGAACAACAGCGCGAAGCCCGCCGACCGGCGCGCGTCCGAGGCGCTCGGCACGGTGTAAAAGCGCATGATGACGTGGGGCAGCCCCGCGGTCCCGAGCATCAGCGTCATCGCGATGGCGAAGACTTGGAGCTGTGAGTACTCCTGGAAGGGTAAGAAGTACTCCCCGGCACCGATCTCGGCCTGTAGCTGGCCGAGTCGCGAGGCAATGTCGCTCGTCACGAGCGCGCCCTGTGGGAAGGGATTGTTCGTGAGGTTGAGCGAGATCGCGACGGTGACGAGCACGAACGCGAAGATCAGGATGAAGTACTGGGCCGCCTGGGTCCAGGTGATCGCCTTCATCCCGCCGAGCACGCCGATCAGCGCGACGAGCCCGAGCGCGACGATGATCCCGAGGTTGATGTCGACACCCAGGAACCGACTGAGCACGATGCCGACGCCACGCATCTGCCCGGCGATGTAGGTCAGCGAGACGAACAGCGTCGCGAGCGCGGCGACGCCGCGCGCGGTGTTCGAGTAGTAGCGATCACCGATGAAGTCGGGGATCGTGTACTCGCCGTACTTTCGGAGGTAGGGCGCGATGAGCAGCGCGAGCACCACGTAGCCGCCGGTCCAGCCCATCAGGTAGACGGTGCCGTCGTACCCGAGGAACGAGACGAGACCCGCGAGCGAGATGAACGACGCCGCGGACATCCAGTCGGCGGCGACCGCCGTGCCGTTCGCCCACGCGGGGATCGTTCGACCCGCGACGTAGAAGTCGTCGGTGTCGCCGACGTGCATCACGACGGCGATACCGAAGTAGAGGACGATCGAGAGGGTGATCAGGATCAGACTCCAGGTGTCGATCCCGAGCCCGAGTTGTGCTGGGATCAACGCGGTCGAAAGTGCAGTCATCTAGTCTTGCACCCCGAATTCGCGGTCGAGTTTGTTCATCCGCCAGACGTAGATCCAGATCAGCGCCACGAAGACGACGATCGACCCCTGCTGGGCGAACCAGAACGGGAGTGGAATCGCGCCGATGTTGATGGCCGAAAGCGGCTCCGCGAGGATGATCGCCACGAGGAACGAGACGACGAACCAGACGACGAACAGCCCGGCGATCAGCTTGACGTTTCGCCGCCAGTACTCCTTGGCGTCGGCCTCGCTGATACCGGTCCGACCCCGTGCTTCGTCGTCGGGCGTCGTCCCCGTCTCGGATTCACCCATGACCACCGACCTCCGGCGGCGACGGGTGGACGGTTCGGAACGGTGAACGACGCGACGCCACGTCACACGGACAGGTTGTTACATCTGCCATGAGTGTGCCAGTGACGGGAGTGTTAATAAAGATTGTGTAGGTTTCCAGTATGCGATAGATCAGTTACGCCGCTAATCGAAGGCGCTTACACCCCGTGGGGTCGACCGGCGGACGGGGTGGTGTGCGTGGCCGTGGCGGTCAGTCGGCGGTGTCGGTGGTGGTGGTGGTCGAGCTGCTGCCCATCGGCGCGTCGCCGAGCGGGGCGACCGTGTGGCCGAACGACCAGTTCGCCACCTCGGCGAAGCTGACGTACATCGCGAGCACGCCCGAGAGGATGCCGGCGTAGCCGCCGAGCATCAGGAGGAGGTCGATGCCCAGCAGGTCGCCGAACCCGAGGAGCGCGAACGTGATCCAGAGCGTGAGGAACACGCTCCAGAGCCCCCAGTTGAGCTTGAACGTGCTGATCCACATATAGAACGTGAACACGCCCCAGAGGAGCAGCGCCGCCCCGAGGGTCTGGGTGTGGATCGAGAGCCAGCCGTTGCCGTCGAAGAGCAGGAGCAGGCCGAACCACCACCAGAACGCCCCGTAGCTGAAGAAGGCGGTCTGGCCGAAGGTGTTTCCAGTGCGGAATTCGAGCACGCCCGCGACGAGCTGTCCGGTTCCGCCGAACGCGAGCGCCAGCGGTAACACGACCGCCTCGCCGGCGCTCGGCAGGAGGCCGGCGTTGATGAGGCTCAACAGCACGGTGGTCAGTCCGAAACTCACGAGACCGAGCGGTGCGGGATCGCCGATGTCGGTGTCGAGTGGCATGTTGGGGTTCTCCTCAGTCCGCGTGGATCTGGTCGCGAATGCGTTCGGCGACGCTCGGGTCCCGGAGCGTGGTGGTGTTGCCGAGATCCTCGCCGTTCGAGATGTTCTCTAAGAGCCGCCGCATGATCTTGCCCGAGCGGGTCTTCGGGAGGTCGTCGACGAAGATCACCTCGTTGGGGCGGGCGAACTTCCCGATCCCCTCCTCGATCGACTCGACGATCTCCTGGCGGACCTCCTCGCTCTCCTCGACGCCCTCCCTGAGGGTGACGTAGACGTCGGGGACTTCGCCCTTCTCGGCGTCCTCGCGCGAGGCCACCGCGGACTCGGCGACGGCATCGACCTCGGAGACCGCGGATTCGATCTCCATGGTGCCGAGCCGGTGGCCGGCGACGTTCATCACGTCGTCGAGCCGCCCGAGGATCCGGTAGTAGCCGTCGGTGGCCTGGACCGCACCGTCGCCCGCCTCGTAGACCCAGTCTTCGGAGTCGTTCGAGTCGGTGTCCGAGAAGCGCTCCCAGTACTCGGCGATGAACCGTTCGTCGTCGCCGTAGACGGTCTGGAGCATGCCGGGCCACGGCCGCTCGATCACGAGGTTGCCGGCCTGCCCGGTCTCGGCGTCGACCGGTTCGCCGTCGTCGTCGTAGATCGCGGGCTCGATGCCGGGCGCGGCCACCCCCGCACTCCCGGGTTTCATGTCCTGGATCGCGGGGAGGTTGGTGATCAGGTGGCCGCCGGTCTCGGTCTGCCACCAGGTGTCGACGATCACCGCGTCCTCGCCGCCGATGTGCTGGTAGTACCACAGCCACGCCTCGGGCTGGATCGGCTCGCCCACGGTGGTCATGTGCCGGAAGTCGAAGTCGTGGCCCTCGATGTGCTCGGTGCCCCACTTCATGAACTGGCGCACTGCCGTGGGAGAGGTGTGGAAGATGTCGACGTCGTAGGCCTCGGCGATCTCCCAGGTCCGGCTCTTGTCCGGGTAGTCGGGCGCGCCCTCGTACATCACGGTCGTCGTTCCGAGCGCGAGCGGGCCGTAGACGATGTAGGTGTGACCGGTGATCCAGCCGATGTCGGCCGAACACCAGTAGGTGTCCTCGGGTTTGATGTCCTCGACGTAGTTGCAGGTCCCCGCCGCGTAGGCGAGATAGCCCCCGGTACGGTGCTGACAGCCCTTGGGCTGGCCCGTGGTGCCCGAGGTGTACATCAGGAATAGCGGGTCCTCGGCGTCCCGGGAGACCGGCTCGACCTCCTCGCCCTCGTGTTCGGCGAGGAGGTCGGCCACGAGGGTGTAGTCGTCGCTGACGTCGACCTCGGGTTCGTCGTGGCGCGTCCAGACGAGCACTTCGGGGTCGTGGTCGACGTTCCCCATCGCCTCGTCGGCCTTCTCGATGTGGTTCAGGAAGTCACCCCGTCGGTAGTAGCCGTCGATGGTGACGACGTGGTCGGAGTCGGCGCTGTTGACCCGGTCGGAGAGCGCGGTCGCCGAGAACCCGGCGAACACCACGCTGTGGGGCGCGCCGATCCGGGCACACGCCAGCATCGTGACCGGGAGCGCCGGTACCATCGGCATGTGGATCGTGACGACCTCGTCCTCCTCGACGCCCGACGCCCGGAGCGCGGCCGCCATCTCGTTGACCTCCTCGTGGAGCTCGCGATAGGAGATGTGTCGGGTCTCGCCCTCCTCGCCCTCCCAGAGAATGGCGGTCTCGTCGCCGCGGTCGTCGAGGTGGCGGTCGATGCAGTTGGCGGAGGCGTTGAGTTCGCCCCCGACGAACCACTCGTAGAACGGCGGGTTCGAGTCGTCGAGGACGGTGTCCCACTCCTCGTTCCAGTCGAGCATCTCGGCGTACTCCTCGAACCCCTCCGGGAACTCGTCGAAGCGGTCGTAGACCGCCGGGTCCGAGACGTTCGCCTGCTCGACGAACTCCTCGGGGGGCTCGAAGTACTCCTGTTCGGTCAGTCGGGCTTCGAGTTCGATGTCTTGGTCACTCATACCCGACCCCACGTTCTACACCATTCTTCATAAGCGAACTAGCTAATTATCGTAACGACCGCCCGAGACGCAGCGCGAACGACGTGCCGTCACCCGGTTTCGTGGAGCGGACGGCCCGGTCGAAGCCGGTCGTCACCGGTCACGTGCCGTCGAGGAAGGCCCGGAGGAGTTTCTGTTGGGCGACCCGGAGGTGGTGGTGGAGGGTCGGCGGCGAGACGTCGAGCGAGTCGGCCAGTTCCTCGGCGGTGGAGTCGCGCGGCCACTCGAAGTAGCCGCCGAAGAACGCCGCCCGGAGCACCGCGGCCTGACGGTCGGTGAGGTCGTCGGCGAGCGGTCCCCGGAAGCCCCCGCCGGTCGCGACCTCGTGGTCGGCCTTCCGCTTCGCCGCGAGGTGGACCCCGGGGAACGCGTCGGTCACGGCCTCGACGACGCCGCGAACGTCGGTGTCGGGGGCGAGTTCCCCGACGATCGTCCCGCCCCCGGCGTCGACTTCGTACGACCGGGCGTAGCCGCCCGCCGTCGCGAAGGTCCGGAGCGGGGAGCGATGGAGCGTGACTTCGAGCACCACCCCGTCCTCGTCGTCGCCGACGAACCGGACGTCCCCGACCGCGTCGGTGGCCGTCGCCCGTTCGAGGACGGCGTCCGGGGTGGCGTTCCGGACCGCGACGTAACACAGCAACCCCTCCTCGGCGGGGACGACCCCCACCAGCTCGAAGGCACAGTCGAGCGCGGTCGCGACCCGCGGGAGCACGGCCGCGTCGGCGTCGACGTCGAAACGGAGCTCGGTCACGCTGTCGGCGAGCAGGAGCCGTCTGTGTTCGACGGCCGCCAGCGCGTGGCCGACCTGCGTGCCGAGCACCGCAAGGAGGTCGCGTTCGAGCGGGACGACCGCCCCGCTCGCGACCCCGAGCCCCAGCACGCTCCGGGTCGGCTCCCGGCTCACGAGCGGGACGACGACGAGCGTGGACGACTCGCCCGCCTCGGTGCGGATCGTTCGGTCGTCGAGCGCCCGGCCGACGAGCTCCGCCCGGTCGAGGAGGGTCCGTTCGACGGCATCGGCCGCCACGCCCGCGCGTGCGTGTACCGTGGTGTCCTCCCCGGTCACCGTCGCGGTCCACGCGAACCGATAGCCGTCGGTGTCGGCCAGCCGGGCGCAGACGGTCTCGTGGATCGC
>NZ_AOMB01000014.1:97058-121116 GCF_000336675.1 Halococcus hamelinensis 100A6
GCCCGCTCAGAGATGTGTATAAGAGACAGCTCCCGTCCTCGCCGAACGCCGCGGCGACCGCCTCGCGGTCGGGGGCCGCGAGGTGGGGTTCGAGCGCCGACAGCCGTTCGTAGGCGGTCACCGCCAGCACGACGCGGGGGTCGATCCCGTCGTGCAGGAGCCGACGCGCGTGGGCGGCCCGGAGGTCGCGCGTCGACACCCCGCGGAACCGGTCGTCGCCGGTCGCCTCGGCCGCCCGCTCGCCGGTCTCCCGAACCAGCATCTGCACCCGGCGCGGCGAGACGTCGATTAGGGGACCGTCGTCGACGGTGCTGGCGTACTTCCGGATGGCGTGGCCCACCGCCTCCGGGACGAACGCCTCGCGCCCGTCGACGGCGAGAAACCCGACCGAGTCGACCTCGTGGAGGTCGTCGATCCCGACCGCGACGACCTCGCTCGGCCGGAGGCCCACTTCGCCACAGAGTTGGACGACGAGGTCGGCCCGGTGGGTGCGGGTCGCCCGGCGGAGCCCCTCGTACCCCCGCTCACAGAGAAACGCGGCCATCTCTCCCATCTCGTTTCGTTAGTATCTCTGCTTCCGAAATAGCTCTTCCGCCCGACCACACCGGTTCGACGGATTTCATCGACCAACGGCCGAAAACACCGCTTCGAACCTGCGGCGCTGTTTCGGAAATATCTACTCTTCCGAAACGCGGTCGTCGGATTCGAGTTCGCCGACGACCTCGGGGTTGCGGAGTGCGCTGATGTCGCCGTAGGGTTCGCCGTTGGCGACGTCCTTCAGGAGCCGGCGCATGATCTTGCCCGAGCGGGTCTTCGGGAGTTCGGGGGTGAACACCACCCGTTCGGGTCGAACCATCGGTCCGATCGCGGACTCGACCGCCGCGAGCACCGCCTCGCGGAGCGCGTCGTCGGCCGTTCGGGTGGCTTCGGGGCTGACGTAGGCGTGGACCGCCGTCCCCCGTGTCGGGTGCTCCACACCGACGACGGCGGCCTCGGCGACGCCGTCGACCCCGACCACCGCGCCCTCGATCTCCGCCGCGCCGACCCGCCGACCCGGAACGGTGATCGCGTCGTCCGCCCGCCCGAGCACCCGGATGTAGCCGTCGGTATCGACGACCGCCTTATCGCCCGAGCGGTACTGCCAGTCGTCGCTGACGGCGGCGCTCCCCCAGTCGGTCCCGGCCGCGAGTTCGCGCGGCATCCCCGGCCACGGCGACCGGACCGCGAGCGTCCCCACCTCGCCGGTCGGACACTCGCTGCCGTCCGGCGCGAGAACGGCGGCGTCGATGCCCGGCAGCGGCGGTCCCGCCGCACCGGGTTTCATGGCGTCCACACCCGGCAGCGTCGAGACGAGGATCGCGCCCGTCTCGGTCTGCCACCACGTATCGACCACCGGACACGAGCCGCCGCCGACGTGGTCGTGATACCAGTGCCACGCCTCGGGGTCGATCGGTTTGCCGACGGTCCCCAGCAGGCGGAGGCTCGAGAGGTCGTGGCGTGCGGGGTACTCCGGGCCCCACTTCATGAACGCCCGGACCGCCGTCGGCGCTGTGTAGAACACGTCGACGGCGTTGCGCTCGATCAGCGAGAATATACGATCTTTCTCGGGGTGGTCGGCGGTCCCCTCGTAGAGCATCGTGGTGGTCCCGAGCGCGAGCGGGCCGTAGACGATGTAGGAGTGGCCGGTGACCCAGCCGATGTCGGCCGAACACCAGTAGGTGTCCCCGGGCGTGATGTCGAGGACGTTCCGGGCGGTCCAGGCGACGTGGGCGAGGTAGCCGCCCGTCGTGTGGGCGACGGACTTCGGCTTGCCCGTGGTGCCGGAGGTGTAGATCAGAAAGAGGACGTCGCCGGTGTCGCGGGCGACCGGGGCGACCTCGCGACCGGCGTGGTCGTCGACCAGCGCGTGGTAGTCGTGCTGGTCGGCCCCGAGTCGAGCGCCGCCGAGCCGTTCGACCACGACGGTCGCTTCGAGCGCGTGGTCGATGGAGAGCCGGGCGTTGTCCGCCCGGCGCTTCTGGTTGATGGCGTCGCCGCGGCGGTAGTAGCCGTCGCAGGTGATCAGATACCGGGAGTCGGCGCGGTCCATCCGGTTCGCGAGCGCGTCGGCCGAAAAGCCGGCGAACACCACCGAGTGCGGGGCACCGAGCCTGGCACACGCCAGCATCGCCACGACGAGTTCGGGGATCACCGGCATGTAGAGGGTGACGACCTCGCCCGCCTCCACACCCAGGTCCCGGAGCGCGGCCGCGAACGCGTTGACCTCGTGGTAGAGGTCGAGGTAGGTGAGGCTCCGTCGTTCGCCGAGCTGGCCCTCCCACCGGAGCGCGAGGTGGTTCTTCCGTTCCGCGAGGTGGCGGTCGAGGCACTCGTGACAGGCGTTGAGCGTCCCGCCGTCGAACCACTCGAACGGCGGCCGGTCGCCGGCGAGCACCGACTCGTAGGGCTCGATCCAATCGAGCAGGTCGCCGGCGGCGGCCCAGGAATCGGGCCAGTCGTCGGCGAACCGGTCGCGGGGGTCGGTCCGGCAGTTCGCACGGTTGCGGAACGCCGGGGTCGGCTCGACCACGTCGTCGCCCTCCATCGCCTCGAAGCTCCGTCGGTTGCGGAGAAAAGGGTTCGCCTCCCCGAACGGGGGACCGGTCGTTACGCGAGGGTCACCGTCTCGCGGTAGGAGCCGTGGCGCGCCTCGAACACCTGCATGACCTCGCCCATCGTGGCCCCGACTTTCACCGCCTCGACGATGGCCGGCATGGTGTTCTCACCACGCTCGACGACGGTTTCGAGGTCCGACAGCGCCTCGCGCACCGCCCGGTCGTCGCGGTCGGCCTTCACCGATTCGAGCCGTTCGCGCTGGTGTTCCTCCGCCGTCTCGTCGACGTGGAGGAGGTCGGGGCTGGTGTCCTCCTCGCTGGCGTACTTGTTCACCCCGACCACCGTCTCCTCGTCGCGCTCGACGCGCTGTTGGTACTCGAAGGCGGCGTCCTGGATCTCGCGGTGGAAGTAGCCGTCCTCGATCCCGGAGAGCACGCCGTCGCGGACCGAGCCCTCGCCCATCTCCCGTATCTCCTCGATGTATTCCATCGCTTCCTTCTCCGTTTCGTCGGTGAGCGCCTCGACCGCGAAACTCCCCCCCAACGGATCGACGATGTCGGCCGCCCCCGACTCCTCGGCGATCACCTGTTGGGTTCGGAGTGCGACCCGCACCGCGTCCTCGCTCGGCAGCGCGTGCGCCTCGTCGTAGGAGTTGGTGTGCAGACTTTGGGTTCCCCCGAGCACGCCGGCGAGCGCCTGGATCGTGACCCGCGCGATGTTGTTGAGCGGCTGCTGGGCGGTGAGGGACTGGCCCGCGGTCTGGGTGTGGAACTTCAACTGTTTCGAACGCGGGTCCTCGGCGTCGTACCACTCGTCCATCACGCGGGCGTAGATCCGGCGGGCCGCTCGGAATTTCGCCACCTCCTCGAAGATCGAGTTGTGGGAGTTGAAGAAAAAGGAGAGCTGCGGCGCGAATTCGTCGATCTCTAGTCCCCGGTCCATCGCGTCCTCGACGTAGGCGAACCCGTCGGCGAGGGTGAAGGCGAGCTCCTGTATCGCGGTCGAGCCGGCCTCCCGGATGTGGTAGCCCGACACCGAGATGGGCTTTATCTTCGGCGTCTCCTCGATCGCGAACTCGACGGTGTCGGTGACCAGGTCGAGCGACGCCTCGGGCGGGATCACCCACTCCTTCTGCGCGATGAACTCCTTCAGCATGTCGTTCTGCATCGTCCCGCGGAGCTTCTCCCTCGATACCCCGCGCTGGTCGGCGAGCGCGACGTACATCGCGAAGATGACTGGCGCGCTCGGGTTGATCGTGAACGAGGTCGAGACGTCCGCCAGATCGATACCGTCGAAGAGCACCTCCATGTCGCGGAGGGTGTCGACCGCGACGCCCTCCGTTCCCACTTCGCCCGCCGCCATCGGGTCGTCCGAGTCGATCCCCATCAGGGTCGGCATGTCGAACGCGGTCGAGAGCCCCGTCTGGCCCTCCTCGACCAGATACTTGAACCGCTGGTTGGTCTCCTCGGCGGTGCCGAAGCCCGCGAACTGGCGCATGGTCCACGTCCGGCCGCGGTACATCGTCGGGTAGACCCCTCGGGTGTAGGGCTCCTCGCCAGGGAAGCCGAGGTCTCCCTCGTAGTCGAGGTCGGCGACGTCGGCGGGGGTATACAACCTATCGACCTCGTGGTTCGAGACCGTGGCGAAGCGGTCCTTGCGTTCGCCGTGGCGCGAGCGCACCGGGTCGAGGGTCTCGTCGGCCCAGCGCTCCTTTCCCTCCCGGATGGCGTCGAGGTCGTCGGCGTCGTACATCGGACAACGTTTGCGACGGTCGTCAATGAAGGTTCCGACGCCCCGCGCGCCGGATCAGTCGGGGTCCTGGAGCCGCTCGATCGTCTCGACCAGCGGGTGGTGGGCGTAGTCCACGACCGAGATGTCGTCGATGGTGGCGAGCCCCTCCTTCCGTGCGGTCTCGGCCATCCCGAGCTCGATCGGTTCGTCGATCGCGATGACGTAGGCGTCCATCGCCTCGATCCCGGCACGGGCGGCGGCCTTCACCCGGTGGTGGCCGTCGGCGAGCAGGAGCTTCTCGTTCTTGGTGTCGATCACCACGAGGGGCTCGGCGAGGCCACGTTCGAGTTCGTAGCGCCGACCCTCGAGTTCGTCGGCGTAGACCTTCGATTGGGTCGGGGTGAGTTCGGCGAGCGCCACCGACCGGCGCTCCTCGCGGGTCTCGACGTCGTGGATGTTCTCGAGCGTGCGCGAGAGCTTGGCGACTTTCCCAGGGGTGGCGCGTTCGATCTGGCTCCGGACGATGTCGGTGTTCGAGATGATCCCGACGAGTTTGCCGGCGTCGTCGACCACCGGGAGCTGCTGGATGCCGGACCGGAGGATGACGCGCGAGGCGTCGGAGATCGCCATCCCGGGGTGGGCGACGACGAGGTCCTCCGACATGACGGTGAAGACCAGTGCGTCGTCGGTGTCGGCGAGCAGGAGGTCGCGGGCGGTGACGAACCCCTCGCAGTGGCGACCCTCACAGACCGGGAACCCGCTGTGAGCGTCGTTCTCGGCGACGAGTTCGGCGACTGACGCCACCGTGTCGTCGGGCGAGACCGTCACGACGTCCGGGGTCATGTACTCGGAAACCCGGGGTTTCTCGTTCTCGGTGGCCATTGGGAACGGGTCGGCAGCCCGGAACAAAAACCCCTCGTTCAGCCGCCCGACCCCGACTCGCCGATTTCGAATCCGGGATCGACCGGCCCCTCGGACGGCGTCTCGCTCCCCTCACCCTCCCCGCCGTCGGTTTCGACCGGCGCGGGCCGCCCCTCGTCCCGGGTCTCGAGCGCGCCGTAGAACCGGTCGGCCATGACGTCGTGGACGATGTCCGAGAGCTCGGATTCGTCGGAATCGCCGAGGAGCCCCAGCGGGATCTGTGCGCCCGCCATGTCGGCGTGGCCGCCGGCGCTCCCGATCTGCTCGAAGGCGTCCCGGAGGGTCTCGCCGAGGTCGAGGTTCGTCCCCCGGGTCCGGCCTGAGCAGTAGACGGTGCCGTCGATGATCCCGTAGACCAGCGTGGTTCTGATGCCCTCGATGTCGAGGAGCTGGTCGGCCGACTGGGCCAGCGCGTCGCGTTCGTGGAGGTCGTCGATGTAGCTCACGAGCACCGAGCCCCGGACCTCGCGGTTCCGGATCGCCCGCGCCATCGTCTCGATGGTCTCGGCGCTCATGCTCGGTGTCTCGACCTGTTCGAGCACCGAATCCTTCACGAACGGCAGGAGGTACGCGGCGGCCTCGAAGTCGACGGTGGAAACCTCGCGCCGGAAGTCCTTGGTGTCGACCCGGATCCCATAGAGGAGCGCGGTCGCCACGGTCTCGTCGGCCCGGATGCCGAGCTGGCGGAGGTACTCCACGAGGAGGGTGGAGGTCGCGCCGACGTCGCTCCGGAGGTCGACGAACCGGGCCTCGACCGGCGCGCGCGGCGGGTGGTGGTCGATCAGGACGTCCACGGGGGTGTCCTCGGGGAGCTGGTCGTTGACGCCCGGGCGGGAGTGGTCGACGAGCGCGATGCCGTCGTACTCCTCTGTCTCGTCGCCCTCTAGTTGGCGCATCTCGAGGTCGAGGAGGTTGACCATCGCGCGGTTCTGCTGGTGGGTGATCGTCCCGTAATAGCAGATGTCCGTCTCACAGCCCGCGGCGGTGGCGATCTTCTTCAGTGCGAACGCGCTCGCGATCGCGTCGGGGTCGGGGTTGTCGTGGGTCACGACCGCGAGCGGGCCCGCGATCGACCGGAGGACGCGCCAGAGCCGCCGCGGGCGCATGCTCTCCTCGCCGATGCGTTCGATCAGGTCGTCGGCGGCGGTGCCGGCGGATTCGACGACCCGGTCGGCGTTCGCCTCGATGTCGAGCCGACACTCGATCGAGGGCTCCTTGCCGGTGTAGGCCAGCACGAACGCTTCGGGGTAGGCCTCCCGGGCGGTCTCGGTCGCGACCCGGTTGATGTCGGGGTCGTCGCTCGCGACCACGAGAACGTCGATCGGCCGCTCGACGTCGTCCAACGTCCCGGGGTCGGTCGGGTCGGCGCGGTGGGTGTCGATGCGGTCGCTCCGGAGGGTCTCGATCCGATGTTCGTTGTCACAGACCACGAGGACGTCGCCCGGTCGGTCGGCGAGCGCGCTCACGATGGTCCGGCCGACCGACCCACAGCCCAACACCAACCGCGAAACCATGCGATCGGGTTGGTTCCAGGGGAATTAAAACCCCGCGCGTCGGCTCCCGGCCGAACCGGGTGATGGCGAACGAGCCGAAGCGCCACCGTATCGGCGACTCCCGGCCGAATTCGTCGAGTTCACAGCCAACATCGTTTCAAAGCCTTTGTAACGCCTGCCCACACACGTGAACCTATGACGGAGACTGTCGTCGTTCTCGGCGCGGGCTACGCCGGGGCGGGCGCAATCAAGAAATTGGAGGAGACGCTCGGCGACGAAGCCGACATCACGTGGGTTTCGGACCACGACTACCACCTCGTGCTCCACGAGTCCCATCGGTGTATCCGCGACCCGAGCGTCCAGGACAAGGTCACGATCCCGGTCGACGAGATCAAATCGCCGACGACGCGGTTCATCCAGGGCGAGGTCTCGGGGCTCGACTGCGACGACCGGGCGGTCGAACTCGCGGACGGTTCGACGGTCTCCTACGACTACCTCCTCGTGACCCTCGGTTCCCAGACCGCCTACTACGGGATCGACGGGCTCGAAGAGCACTCGCTCACCCTCAAGAGCCTCGACGACGCGCTCACGATCCACGACCGGGTCAAGGAGGCCGCGCGCGAGGCCACGGCCGACGACCCCGCCCACGTCGCCATCGGCGGTGCGGGGCTCTCGGGGATCCAGACCGCCGGCGAGGTCGCCGAGTTCCGCGACATGCACCACGCCCCGATCGAGATCACGCTGGTCGAGGCGCTCGAGAACGTGCTGCCGGGGATGGACTCCGAACTCCAGGGCGCGCTCAGAAAGCGCCTCGAAGAGCGCGACATCGAGATCTCCACGGACGACCCGATCACCGAGGCCGAGGACGGTGCGATCCACTTCGACTCGGGCGATACACTCGAACACGACGTCTTCGTCTGGGCCGGGGGCATCACGGGCCAGGAGGCGATCGACGACTCGGGCCTCGACAACGAACACAACCGGGTCAACGCCGAGGCGACCTTCGAGACCAACGACGACCGCGTGTTCGCGCTCGGCGACTCGGCGATCGTCGACCAGCCGGACGGCCCCGCGCCGCCGACCGCACAGGCCGCCTGGCAGGCCGCGGAGGTCGCGGGCGAGAACGTCGCGCGCGCGCTCCACGGCCAGCCCCTCGACAGCTGGACCCACGAGGACAAGGGGACCCTCGTCTCGGTCGGCGAGAAGGCGGTGGCCCACGACGTGGTCGGCATCCCGCTCAACACCTTCAGCGGCCCCGTCGCGGTCGCCATCAAGAAAGGGATCGCGGTGCGCTGGATCAACGACGTTACGGGGCCGGGGCGGGCGGTGCGGGCCTGGTCGGATATGTAAAACCCACCTCCACCTTTTGCTGCGCTCAGTCGCTTCGCTCCTTCGCTGGCAAAATGTGGATCAAAAGCCTCCTCCTTCCTTCCAGTCAGTCGTCGGCCNGCTTCGCTCCTTCGCTGGCAAAATGTGGATCAAAAGCCTCCTCCTTCCTTCCAGTCAGTCGTCGGCCCGCTCGCTCGTTTCACTCGCTCACGGTACGACTCCTTCACATCCCGCGACCGCACAGTACCACCTCCGCCCCGCACCGCCGAAGCCCTCGGACGCGTCGCGTTGGTTCGAGAGAGCGAAGCGCTCTCGTCATCACGAAAGGCGCTCCGCGCCTTTCGAACGACCTCGCCCTTCATCCACCAGGAGAGCACAGCTCTCCTGAGCCTCGGCTCGCTCCCGCTCGCCGAGACACCAGGAACCGCCCCGCAACCGCTCGTCTCGGCTCACTGCCGTTCGCCGAGACACCACACCGCCGCAACCGCTCACCACAGCTACCGCCACCGCCGCCGCAACCGCACCGCCGCAGCCGCGACCGCCGACCCGCTCCGTAGTGGATCGGTAAGCGGCTCCAGGGTACGGGGTACTATATGGGGGTCCGTCGTGGGTTCGGTATGGAATTCACGCCGATCGAGGGCTACGGAGTCATCGGCAACCTCGAAACCTGTCCGCTGGTCTCCGAGGAGGGCTCGATCGACTGGTGTTGCTTCCCGCACATCGAGTCGTCGAGCGTCTTCGCCGCGCTGCTCGACGACGACGGCGGCGGGCACTTCTCCATTCAGCCCGCGGGGGAGTACACGTCCGAACAGTCCTACGTCACCCGGACCAACGTGCTCCGGACCACCTTCGAGACCGACTCGGGAACGATGGTCGTCACGGACTTCATGCCCGTCGTCGATGGCATGGAACTCGGCCACACCGTGAGCGCGATCTACCGGAAAGTCACCTGCGTCGAGGGCTCCGTCGAGTTCGAGTTGGAGTTCGACCCCCGGTTCGACTACGACCGCGTCGGCACCACCGTCGAGACGACGAGCGAGGGCGTCCTCGGGCGCGGTAACGGCGAGCAGTGCTACCTCTGGGGCGAAGCGTCGTTCGAGACCACCGAGGGGACGATCGAGTACGCCACCGCCAGCGATACCCTCGACACGGACGAGACCGACTGGTTCGTGCTCCAGTACAACGACCGGGAACCGATCGACGCCGCCGACTGTGCGGGGCTGTTGCGTGAGACGATCGACTTCTGGCAGGAGTGGACCCACCAGTGCCTCGACGAGTCGGGCTGTGCGTTCGCCGGGCCGTACCACGACTACGTGGTCCGTTCGGAGCTCGTGCTCCGACTCCTGATGAACCCACAGACACACGCCATCGCCGCCGCACCAACAACCTCGCTCCCCGAGGAGATCGGCGGCATCAGGAACTGGGACTACCGCTACGCGTGGATCCGCGACGTCTCCTACACCATCCAGGCGCTCCACGAGCTCGGCCACGAGCGCGAGGCCCGCAACGGCTTCGATTGGTCACTCACGATGTGCCACAAGGACGACCCCGGCGAGATCGGCCACCCGCTCTACGGCCTCCACTACGAACCCGAGATGGTCGAGGTCGAACTCGACCACCTCTCCGGCTACCGGGGCTCACAGCCCGTCCGGGTCGGCAACGCCGCGGGCGACCAGGAACAGCTCGACACCTACGGCGAACTCGTCACCGCCATCTACACCGCCACCGACTACGGGGCCGAGATATTCGAGGGCGACTGGGAGGTCCTGAAGGAGATGATCGAGTACGTCTCGGGGGTCTGGGAGCAGAAGGACAACGGGATATGGGAGGTCAGAAGCGAACCGAGCCACATCGTCCACTCGAAGGTGCTCTGCTGGGCCGCGCTCGACCGCGGGATCGAGATCGCCGAGGAGGGCGGGTTCGACGCACCCCTCGAACGCTGGCGCGGCGACCGCGAGACGATCCGCGAGGTCGTGCTCGAAGAGGGCTACGACGACGACCTCGACTGCTTCACCCAGACCTTCGCGGGCGAGACCGTCGACGCCGCCGCGCTCCGGCTCGGGAGCGTCGGTTTCCTGCCGTTCGACGACGACCGGCTCCAGGCGACGATCGACGCCGTGATGGAGCATCTGATGACCGACGACGGCCTCGTCTATCGCTATGAGGGCGACGACGGCCTGCCCGGCGAGGAGGGCGCGTTCGTGCTCTGTTCGTTCTGGCTGGTCGAGTGTCTCGCGCGCTCGGACCGGGTCGAGGAGGCCCGAGAGGTCTTCGAGGGCGTGATGGAGTACATCAGCCCGCTCGGCCTCTTCGCCGAGGAGGTCGACCCCGAGACCGGCGAGCACCTCGGCAACTTCCCCCAGGCGTTCAGCCACATCGGGCTGGTCAACGCGGTGCTCTACCTCAACGAGGCCACGGCCGACTGACCACACCGACGGGCGACGGCCCGGTCACGGTTGGGCATCGAGCCAGCCGTTGCGGGTGGTATTTCCTTTTCCGACCCGTCGATCCGACGTGAATCTCTCCATCGTCGACCTCGCGCCGGTTCCCGAGGGCGGCTCCGCGACCGAAGCCTTCGAGAACACCGTCGAGCGCGCCCAGCACGCCGAACGGTTGGGCTACGACCGATTCTGGGTGGCCGAACACCACGACTTCACCGACCGGCTCGCCAGCACCACCCCCGAGGTACTCATCCCCCACATCGCGGCCAGGACCGACGACATTCGAGTGGGGTCCGGCACCGTGCTCCTGAACCACTACAGCCCGTACAA
This sequence comes from Halococcus hamelinensis 100A6, assembly GCF_000336675.1. Taxonomy (NCBI): domain Archaea; kingdom Methanobacteriati; phylum Methanobacteriota; class Halobacteria; order Halobacteriales; family Halococcaceae; genus Halococcus; species Halococcus hamelinensis. The sequence goes on from NZ_AOMB01000014.1 coordinate 107,899, forward strand.
GGTGGCCGAGACCTTCGGCGTGCTCGACTCGCTCGCGCCCGGCCGGATCGACTGCGGGCTCGGGCGGGCGAACGGCTCACCCCTCTCGGACTTCGCGCTCCAGCCCGACCGAAGCCAGCAGCGCCGCGGGGCGAACGACCACAAGGAAAAGATCCACGAGGTCGCGGCCCACCTCTACGACGGTTTCGACGACGACAACCAGTTCGGCCAGCTCGACGTGCCGCAGGCGGCCGACACCGCCCCCGAGATGTGGGTGCTCGGGTCGAGCCCGTCGAGCGCCGCGGTCGCCGGCGAGCTCGGGCTCCAGTACTGCTTCGCGGCGTTCATCCGACCCGAACCGGCGGTCAGAGCCTTCGAGGTCTACCGCGAGCGCTTCGAGCCCTCGTCGTTCGGCGCGGGGCCCGACGAACCCCGGGGGATGCTCGCGACGAACGTGACGTGTGCCGAGACCGACGAGGAAGCCGCGCGGCGGCGCGCGACCACCGAGGCCTCGCGCCGACGGCTCCAGCAGGGCGATATCGACCGCCCGCCGATCCGGTCGGCCGACGAGGCGGTCGAGGAACTCGGCGAGGTCCCCGACCCGACCCCGACCGACGTCGAACCGGGTGCGTGGCCCCGCGCGATATCGGGGAGTCCCTCGACGGTGCGCGAGATCCTGGAGACGATGGCCGACCAGATCGGGGTCGACGACGTCGTGGTCCAGAACCAGATCGCCGACCCCGAGAACGTCCTCGAATCCCACGCGCTCCTCGCCGAGGCCTTCGATCTCTCGCCACGATAGCCGGACGAACCGCCCCACGACCACACGACCCGCGACCATTTATCCCCGAGCGGGCTACGACCCATCATGTCCGATTCCACGACCGAATCGGTACGCGTCTGGCTGGTCGAACGGACCTACTCCGACGACGAGCAGAACCTCGTGATCCTGACCTACGCCACAACCGACGGGAAACGCTACTCCAGAAAGGAGCGCGCGCTGACCTCCTTCAGCGACGTCCGGGAGACCACCGCGGCGATCGACGCCGACCCGGGGAGTGTCGGCCCGGTCGAGGACCCCGAACTCAGGGAACGCTACGCCGCCGAGGCGACCCGGATGGCCGACGAACACGACCCCGACGACGCGATCTGAATCCTACCTACCAGTCGGCCTTGCAGTTTATCACGGGTCGGAGCCGGTCGACGACCGCGCCGGTCTCGTCGATCCGGGACTCGACGGTCGCGGGGTCCTTGTACGCCATTGGGCTCTCGTCGATGGTGTTCTTGTTCACCGAGGTCGAGAACACCCCGTCCATCGCGGCCTCGAACTCGTCCATCGTGAACTCCTTTTTCGCCCACCGGCGGCTCCCGCTCCGGCCCGTCCCGTGGGGCGCGCTCCGGTTCCACTCGGGGTTGCCCTTCCCCCGGAGTACGACCGACCCCTCCCCCATGTTGTAGGGGACGATGAGCCGCTCGCCCTCGTGGGCGCGGGTCGCGCCCTTCCGGATCACGAGGTCCTCGAAGTCGATGAGGTTGTGCGGCGAGTGGATCGAGTCGGCGACCCCGACCCCGAGCGCGTCGGTCACGAGGCGGGCCATCCACCGACGGTTCTCCCAGGCGTAGGTCTGGCAGAACGCCATGTCGACGAGGTAGCCGTGGGCGGCCTCGCCCTCCAGGTAGTCGAGGTCGGTGTTCCGGTCGGCCTCGAAGTCCTCCTGACGGTCGTGGTGCACCTGTCTGAGGCGATTGACGTTGGCCTCGATCTCGCCCCCCTCGAAGCGCTCGCGGCAGAACGCCGCCGCCCGGTCCATGTCGATTCGGCGACCGGTCCCGTCCGTGACGTCCGCGGGTGTCCCGCCCGCGTCCCGGACCTCCTCGGGCAGGTCGTCGGGCGGTATCGGGTCGAGCGCGGTCGCGTTCCGCCGCTCGGTCGCCTCGGTCTGCCAGTAGTCGGCCACGGAGTTGCCGAGCGCGCGGCTCCCGCTGTGGAACACCAGCCACCAGTTCCCGGTCCGGTCGGATTCGGCGACCTCGATGAAGTGGTTGCCCCCACCGAGGGTTCCGACCTGGTTGATGGCCTTGTTGAGGTCGACGCCGGCCTTCTCACAGAGTTCCTCGAAGTAATCGAGGTCGTAGCCGTCGAACGCGAAGTCGGTGTCGCGACCCGCCTGCAGCCGTTCGACCTTCGTCGTCGTCTCCGCCCAGGGGAAATCATCACCCACGTGGTAGGTCTGGTCGTCGTGTGCGTGCCAGCCCATCGGGATCGTCTCGCGGATCCGGTCGTCGATCTCCTCCTCGGTGAGGTCCGGTTCCGAATCGAGCTGGACTGCTAACATACCACAACCGATATCGACCCCCACTACGTTCGGCACGACCTTGTCGGCGAGCGGCATCGTGAACCCGATCACACAGCCCGCCCCAGGATGAGCATCGGGCATCACCCGCACGGGTTCGGTGAACGCCTCGTGGTCCACCATCTCCTGGATCTGTTCGCGGGTGAGGTCTTCGAGGTCGGTTTCGTCGAGGAAGACCTCGGCGGTCGTGTGCTCGCCGGCGATCGTGGTGGTCATGGTGAACTGGTTTGCCGGGCCGTCGCTTAATGCCCTTCGCCCCTCGTCGTCCGACCGCTATCCCGCCGCCGTCGTGCCGTTCCGCGCGGGTTCGATCGAGACCGACTCGTTCTCGTAGACCGTCATGGTCGCCACCACCGACCCGTTCGGGGCGCGCTTTTCGACCACGAGACTCACGTTTCCACCGCCGGCCGTCGTCGCGTTCCGTGGCCCACCCGCCGAGGCGTTCGGTCCGCCATCGCTCACCGACTGCGCCGCCGACCGGTTGCCACGGAGGAACTCCTCGACCGCCGCGGTCGAGGCGGTCTCTTGCACGTTCGAGGACTCGGCGTTCACGAACGCCACGTACGAGACCCCGGAGCCACCCTCGGGGACGACCTTCACCATCCAGTAGAGCCGGCCGTCGACCGCCACCGGCAGTGGTTCGGCGGGCGAGAACCGGTTCCAGTCGGTGGTTCGGCTCGCCTGGCGAACGTAGTCGGCGGCTTTCCGGGGGCCGAACAGCGACTCGCCCGAGGGGCCGCGATAGACCGAGGCCTCGCCGGTCCGGCCGTCGATCTCCCAGACCTCCCGGAGACCCTGGGCGTCGCCGAACGGCTCGACCGCGACCACGTACTTCGTGCCGTTTCGCGTGGGCACGAGATACGGCTGCTCGTTGCCGCTGCCGGGCGTGGTGGCCACCTCGATCTCGTCGGTGTGCGAACCGACCACGGGGAGGGTGTTGAGGATGCCGTTGCGGTACTTCGTGGCGGTCACCCGCTCGCGCGTCAGGTCGAAGGGGACCAGCTTCTGCCCCCGGAGGACGGGATTCGACCGGGCTTCCGCGGGCGAGAGGTCGGTCACGCTGCCGTCCGGCGCGACCAGCGCCACGCCGCCCCACTCCGGCACGGTGTAGGGCAGCGGGACCGGGAGCGCCCGAACGTGGAAGCTGGGTTTGGTGTACGGCACCGCGATGTACGACTCGTTCCGATGGGGTACCATGAACGGGTCGCCGTAGTCGACGAGGTACTGTCCCTGCTTGAGCACGTTCCACCGGTAGTTGTTGTACCACGCAGTGCCGATGCCCGCTTCCAGTTCGCCCCTCACGGTCTCGACCTTCGCGTTCTGGGCGCTCATGTTGACGAGCACCGTGCCGTCCTGTTTCAGCGCGAAGTGGTTCCGGACCCCGTCGGGCGAGAGGGCGTACGACCAGTAGGGGGTGCCGTTGCGGAAGGTGACGTCCGGGTTCGAGACCCGATAGCGCGAGAGCTGGAGGGTGTTGGCGGCGTAGTTGTCCGAGACGTTTCGGGTGACGACCCGCGGGTGGTCGGCGTCGGCGGGCGAGAGCCCCTGGGTCGGCGTCGCCCCGGCCATCGTCCGGTCGGCGAGCGTCGTCTGGGCGTAGAGCCCGCCGACCGAACTCAGCACGATCACCGCCACGACGACGAGGCCGAGCGCGATCCCGAGCGGCCGGTTCGCCTCGCTGGACTCGAACGAGACTCCGAAGTAGGCGACGGCGGCGAGCCCGACCGGAACGAACACCCACGCGGTCGGCGTCGTGTAGAGCCCGTAGACCAGCCACTGGAGCCAGGGTCTGGCCACGTACGCCGCGCCCAGGAGAACCGCCAGTCCGACCACCCCGCCGACCGCCCGCCGCGTGTTCACGCCTGCTCCCTCATTTCACCGTTCGTGCCGAGCGAGCCCCCTTCAACATGCCGATTCACCGATACGAGCGTCCACCGTTTTCGTGGCCGTCCGTTCGCATCGGGCCGTCACGACCCGCTGGACCGGCGACGGCGCTCCATCCGACGCTCGATCACGCTTCGTCGAAGCCGTCGTCGGACGGTCTCGCGGAGCGCGTCGGCCTCGTGCCGGTCGAAATCCACGGCGCGTGCGCCCTCGCGACCCAGGCTCCCCGTCCCGGCGGTGTCGACCACGACCGTGGCGAGGTTCCACCGACGCTGGAAGATCGTGTGGTCCTCATTCACGGTCTGCACTCGATAGTAGGGGACCACCTCGGTGGTCCGCCGCCAGAAGCCGTTACGGGTCAGCACGAACCCCTCGTCGGTCGCCACGCCGCGATGGAGCCAGGTGTAGTGAGCCGCGAACGGCACGACGACCAGCAACGCGAGCGGCGCGAACCACCACCGGAGCGGGTCGAACTCGAACAGTCGGTTCGCGACGAACAGTCCGGTCGTCATCGCCACGACCGCGATGGCGTACCGGCCGGCGTAGCGCCGTCGGGCACGCTTCGGCGGCCGGGAGAAGGCGGGCGTGTCGAACCCGAAGCCCTCTATCGAGCGTGCGAGGGCCAGCACCGCCCCGCGCTCGGCGAACGGGACGACCGACTCGGAGCCCCGGGTGGCCGCGCTCTGACTCCCGTAGCCCGCGGTTTCGACGTCGAGCGCCGCGTAGCCGAATCGGCGCAGGAGGAGGGATTCGCTCACGACGAGGTGCTGGATCTTCTCGAACGGTATCGAGCCCGTATACCGGCTCACCAGCCCGCGTTCGTAGCGGAGTTCGTCGCCCGACCGCCAGAGCCGGAAACCGTAGAACCGCGCGAAGGTCACGGCCGCGCTCGCGAGAAACGACCCGACGGCGGTCAGCACCACCCCGAGACGTGGGCTGCCGACCACGGCGCTCGCGACCCCGCTCGGGAGATACCGCGTCCCCTCGAAGACCAGCAGCGCCACCGGCAGGAGGGGTCTGAGGTCGAGCGAGAGCGCGCTCGCCGCCAGGAGGTCGCGGGTCGAGAGGACGAACAGCTCCTCCCGGCCCTCGTCCGTGTCCTCGACCGTTTCGGCTCGCGACACGTCCGCCGACGTCGAAGCTTCGTCCGACTCGCCTCCGTCGTTCGCCCGCTTCAGCCGCTGTATCTCGTTCCGAAGGCGTTCGGCCTCCGTCGTGGTGACGTAGCGGATCTCGCCCTCGGCGTCGTCGCCCCCGCCGGCGGTCTCGAACGCCACCGCCGCGAGCCCCGCGAGCCGCGCGAACGGGTCCCGGGTGATGTCGACGTTCTGGATCCGGCGGATCGGGATGGACCGTTCGCGCCGCGAGAGCACCCCGGAGTCGATGTCGAGGCTGTCGTCGGTGAGCGTGTAGGCGAACCGCTGGACGTAGAGTATCTCCCACCCGAGTTGCACGACGAACAGCACGAGGACGATGGCGAGCCCGATGACGACGCCGCCCCCCATCCCGCCCTCGCTCCCGACGACCGCGCCGCCGCCGCCGAACAGCAGGACCTGCCCGATCTCGAGACCGGACGCCGCGCGCAGCGGGGCCGACAGCCGGTGGAGCTTCACAGCGCGTCCTCGTACTCGCTCTCGACGGCGAGCTCGCGCAGTTCCTCGCGAAGCGCGGTCGCCCGTTCGGGCGCGAGGCCGGGGAGGGTGGCGTCCGCACCGCGCGTCCCCGCGGTGTAGACCACGACGCTCGACAGACCCGCGAGGCGCTCGACCGGGCCGCGCTTGGTGTCGACGTTCTGGATCCGGACGAACGGCACCACCGACTCGACCCGGGTGAAGACCCCGCGTTCGAGGTAGACGGCGTCCTCCTGTACCTCGAAGCGCCAGACGCGATAGCGAAGCAGGGCGTACCCAGCGCCGGCGAGCGCGAGTACGGCCGCCGCCACCGGCCCGACCCAGAACGCAATTTCGAAAACGAACCGATCGACCAGCCACGTACCGCCGAGCCCGACGACGGCCCCTATCACGAGTTCGAAGACGACCCAGACGACCCTGGCACGCGGGTCGAGCGACTCCATCGACCTCGACGGGGCGCTCTCGCTCATTCTTCGAGTTCTCACGCCGGGATGGGATAACTTCCGGTGGTCCGGCGGCGGCACCCGCCCCCGTTTCGACCGACGGCTACGTCGTTAGCTGAAGTCGCTGAAGGCGATCGAGCCCTGTTCGACGATCGCCGAACTCTCCGGAACGTCGCCGTCCGGGGGCATGCTGCCCTCGGCGGGACCGCCGGGGCTCCCACAGACGACCCGACCGACCATCCCGAGCGTCTTGTGTGGGATGCAGTAGTAGTCGTAGGTGCCCTCGGTCTCGAAGGTGTACTCGTAGCTATCACTGCCGCTGATGGTGCCGCTGTCCCACGACTCCGCGCCCTCCGGGATGCGGCGCTCGCTCACCGACGGGTTGTCCGTCGTGTAGGAGGTCGCCGAGTGAGCCCCGGACTCGATCTCGAAGCTGACGGTGGTGCCGGGTTCGACGAACAGCCCGATCGGGTCGAAGTAGTACGTGCTCCCGTCGGTGTACATCCCGACGGTCTCCGTTCCGCCCCCACCGCCGCTCGTCGCCGCGGTGCCGTTCGCGCCCGTAGTCGAGCCGTTGGTCCCCGAGGAGGTCATCGCGGTGTCCCCGCCCGACCCCTGGGTCGTGCTCGCACCGCCGCTCGTCCCCGTGCCGCCGCCGTTCGTTCCCTCGCCGCTCCCGTTGGCACCGCTGCCGTTCCCGTTCTCGTTGTTCCCGCTCGAACAGCCCGCGAGGGCCGTCATCCCCGCGACCGTCGAGATACTCGTCGCTTTCAGGAACGTTCGACGCTTCATGCGCCCGCTTGCTTCCCGACCATCATCAACACTTTGGATCGTCGGTTTCGGTCCGCGAATCGAGCGACGGCGGAGGGACTTCCCGCCGATCGATCGTTGACGTCTCCGCCGTCAGTCACTTGCGTGGGCCTGCTCGAACGGTCTGGGTGGGAGGCGGAGCTCCTCGAGCGCGGGGAGGTGCTTGATGTTGTAGAGCACTTTGAGCTCGTCGGAGACCGGGATGCCGTTGCACGAGAGCCGGATCCCGTGGGCCTTCATCTCCGGCGGCAACACGGTGTCGTTCGGCATCTCCAGTTCGCCCGCCACGATCGCCACCGCACAGTTCGCACACGCTCCGCCCCGGCAGGCGTAGGGCCAGGCGTAGCCGCGATTCTCGGCGGCTTCGAGCAGCGACTCGCGGGGGTGGACCAGGAACTCGCCGTGGTCGGCGTCCGCGAGGTCCGCCGCGGCGGCGGTCTCGAACAGGTCCGGGTCGTCGAGCCCCCAGCCGTGGTCGTCGAGCACCGCGTAGTTGAGGTACTCGACCCTGACCTTCTCCGGCTCCGTGGCGGTGGGTTCGTCGGCCGGGGCGTCCGCCATCGCCGGCTCGGACTCGACCGATTCGCCGCTCAAGAGCCGTTCGTAGGCGGCCCTCACCCGGCGGAACTCGGCGGCCGACCCGCCGTGGTCCGGGTGGGCCTCGAAGACGCGCTCGCGGTAGGCCCGGCGGACCGCCGGCTCGTCGGCATCGGGGTCGAGGCCCAGGATCTCGAACGGGGACGCCACATCGATCGGTGGGCAGCGACGAGGAAAAACGTTTCCCGACCCGCTCTGTGGACCGTCACGGGCCGTTCTACTTCCGACTCACTCGGACGCGTCGCCGAGACCGAGCCCCGGGTGCCAGCGGTCGGCCCCGGCCTCGCGTGCCCGCTCGTCCATCCGTTCGAGGTAGGTCGCCGCGAGGCTCGCGGTCTCGGCCGCCCGGGACTCGCCCTCGGTCCGGAACTCGCCGGTGACGCGGTTCGCGTAGACCGTACAGACCGCGCCCGCTCTGAGCCCGTAGAGGCCCGCGAGGGTCAGGATCGAACTCGCCTCCATCTCGATGTTCAACACGCCCGCCTCGCGGAGGTCCTCGACCAGGTCGTCGCTCCCGGCGGCCTCGAAGCCCTCGAAGCCCGGCCGGCCCTGGCCGGGATAGAAGCTGTCGGCGCTCGCGGTGACGCCGACGTGGTAGTCGTAGCCGAGCTCCTCGGCGGCCGCCACCAGCGCCGCCACCACGCGGTCGTCGGCGGTCGCGGGGTAGTCCTCGCGAACGTACTCGTCGCTGGTGCCCTCCTGCCGGACGGCCCCCGTGGTGATGACGAGGTCGCCGACGTCCATGCCGGGCTGGATCGCGCCACACGACCCCACCCGGACGAACGTCTCACAGCCGACCCGCGCCAATTCTTCGAGCGCGATGGCAGCCGAGGGACTCCCGATCCCCGTGGAGGTGGTCGAGATCGGCGTCCCGCGATGTGCGCCCGTCGCGGTCCGGAACTCGCGGTGTTCGGCCACCAGCTCGAACTCGTCCCACAGGTCGACTATCTTCTCGACTCTCTCGGGATCGCCCGGAACGAGCACGGTTTCCGCGACGTCGTCGGGCCCCACCGCGAGGTGGTACTGGACCTCGTCGTTCGGGTCCTCGCTGTCGGCGGTCATTTCCCGAGGGTGTCCGCCGAGATGGCGTCGGGTAGGAGGTCGCCGAGTTCGTACTCGACGACACCCTCGGCCTCGTCACAGACCACCCGGAAGTCGTCCTCGCAGAACTCCGAGAGGGTCTGACGGCACATCCCGCAGGGGAGCACGCCGTCGCGCTCGGAGGAGGTCACCGCGACCTGCGCGAACTCACGATGGCCGGTCTTGACCGCCTCCGAGAGCGCCACCTCCTCGGCGTGGAGGCTGTTGGAGTAGTTGGCGTTCTCGATGTTACAGCCCGTAAAAACGGTGCCGTCCGCCGCTTCGAGCGCCGCCCCAACTCGATACTCGGAGTAGGGGACGTGGGCGTTCGCGGTCGCCTCGCGGGCGGCGGCCAGGAGGTCCTCGTCGTCCATGCTCGTTCTGGCGGGCGTGGGATGGAAATAGCCACCGGGACGACGGTCGCGGCGGTAGCCGCGATGCGGGGCAACCGTTACCCCGTCGCGACCCGATCCAATCGCATGCCCTGCCCGTATCTCAGCTACCGTGCGGCGGCCGGCGACCACGAGTTCGAAACCGAGCGGGCGTACTGCACCGCCGTCGACCGGTTCGTCGAGGCGATGCGCGCCGACGTCTGCAACGACCGCTACGACCTCGATCACGAGAGCCACTGCGAGATCTACCGCGAGCACGCCGAATGAGCTATGATTCGTTTCTCGCGGGCGATCCCGTCATCGTGACCGCGGCGCTCACCGGCGGCGTCCACGGGAAAGAGGCGACCCCGAACCTCCCCGAGAGCCCCGAGGAGATCGGGCGAGCGGCCGCCGCGGCGGAGCGGGCGGGCGCGGCGGTCGTCCACCTCCACGCCCGGCGGCCGAACGGCGAGCGCACGTTCGACACCGAACGTTTCCAGGCGATCGACGACGCGGTTCGCCGCCACGCAGACGACGTAATCATCCAACACTCTACTGGAGGTACTGCCGCACCCGACGCCGACCGCCACCAGCCGCTCCGGACCGACCCGCCGCCGGAGATGGCCTCGCTCGACATGGGGCCGCTCAATCGCTACGCCCACCTCACGAGCGAGAACACCCGCGGGCTGGTGGACTCGCTGTTCGACGAGATGCGCGAACGAGGCATCAAACCCGAACTGGAGGTCTTCAACGACGGCCACCGCAACGAGGTCTTCGGGCTGCTCGACCGCCGCGACCTCGCCGACCCGGTCTACGCGACCCTGATCTTCGGGCCGGGCACGCTCACCCGCCCCCACCCCCGGAACTTCCTGACGGCCATCGACGACCTCCCCGAAGGGGCCCAGTTCAACACCCTGGGATTCGGTCGCCACCAGCTTCCGTTCGCGACGATGGGGGTCCTCTTTGGGGGGCACGTCCGCGTCGGGCTGGAGGACAACGTCTACTACCGGCGTGGCGAGCTCGCCGAGTCGAACGCCCAGCTGGTCGAGCGCGTGAGTCGGGTCGCGAACGAACTCGGCCGGCCGGTCGCGACGCCCGACGAAGCGAGGGACGTCCTCGGGCTTCGCGGTGCGTGACGCCTGAAACTACTTGAACCGGAAGGTTTCGAGGTTCTTCGGGGCGAACGTCCGCATGTTGTAGTTGTGATAGAGCGCCGAGGAGAAGTCCTGGACGCTGCGTTCGTCGCCGTGGACACAGAGCACCTTCTCGGGGCGGGGGTTCATCGTCTTCACGAAGTTTTCGAGGCCCTGTCTGTCGGCGTGGCCGGAGAAGCCGTCGACGGTTTCGACGTCGAGTTCGAGGCTGAGAGTGCCGCCGCGACCGCGCCCGCCGTTCATCGGGACCTCGTCCCAGCCGTTCTGGATCCGGCGGCCGAGCGTGCCCTGGGCCTGGTAGCCCACGAACGTCATCGTGGTGTCCGGGTCGCCGCCGAGGTGTGAGAGCCACGACATGATCGGGCCGCCGGTGACCATCCCGGAGGTCGAGAGGATGATCGCCGGGTCGCCCGCCGCGATCTCCTCGCGTTCCTCCTGGCCGGCGTCGATGTGGTTGAACTGAGGCGCGAGGAACGGGTTCTCGTCGTCGTGGAAGATCCGGTCCCGGAGGTCGTCGCGGAGGTACTCGGGGTAGGTCGAGTGGATCGCGGTCGCCTCCCAGATCATCCCGTCGAGGTGGATCGGCATCTCCGGGATCTCCCCCTTGCGCATCGCCTCCTCGACCACCAGCATGATCTCCTGGGAGCGGCCCACCGCGAACGCCGGGATCAGGACCTTCCCGCCCTTGTCGTGGGTCTCGTTGATCACGTCGATGAGCCGTTGCTCGGAGTCGGCCTGGTCGGTCTGGTAGTCGTTTCGTCCACCGTAGGTCGACTCCATCACGAGGGTCTCGACCCGCGGGAAGTCGTTGACCGCGCCGTTGAACAGCCGCGTGTCGTCGTAGTGGATGTCGCCCGAGAAGGCGACGTTGTAGTAGCCATCGCCGATGTGGAAGTGTGCGACCGAACTCCCGAGGATGTGGCCGGCGTTGTGGAGCGTGAGTTTGACGTCGGGCGCGATGTCGGTGACGTCACCGTATTCGACGGGTATCGTGTGTTTGACCGCCTCGCGCACCATCGCGCTCTCGTAGGGCGGGCTCCGGCCCTCCTTCGCCGCGACGTCGAGGTAGTCGAGCTGGAGGAGCCCCATCAGGTCGCGGGTGGGCTCGGTGGTGTAGATCGGGCCGTCGTAGCCGTACTTGAACAGCAGCGGGATCAGCGCGGAGTGGTCGAGGTGGGCGTGGGTCAGGACCACCGCGTCGAGCGAGTTCAGCGGGTTCGCCTCGGGGATCTGGAGGTACGGCGTGTCGTCCGAGCCCGGTTTGTCGCCACAGTCGATCAGGATCCTGGTCTCGGGGGTCGAGAGGATGAAGCTCGCCCGGCCGACCTCCCGACAGCACCCGAGGGTCGTGATCCGGACCCACTCGTCGTCGGACATCTGGTCGCGGTGGATCTGCCGACCGACGCGTTCGAGGATGTCGCGACGTTCCTCGCGTTCCTGCTTGAGGAAGCTCCTGACGTTCGAGACCGTCGAGGACTCGATCGGCGGGGTCCGGACGACCTCCGGTGTCCAGCCGACTTTCTTGGTTATCTCGCGGAGGGTGGAGCCGTGGCGGCCGATCACCATGCCGGGTTTGGCGGCCTGGATCACGACCTCGCCGGTGTCCTCGTGGAAGTCGAGCTCCGAGACGTCGGCCTTGTCGGGGATCACGTCGAGGACCGCCGCGCGGGCGTCGGCCTCGGGGGTGAGGGAGTCGGGTTCGGGCCGCACCGTGATCCGTTTTCGGAGCTGGCCCGCGAGGTTCCGGACCAAGTCGCCGTTGCGCGCGAACTCCTTCGGGTCCCGCGTGTAGATCACGAGTTCGGGGCCCTCGTAGGTCACGTCCGTCACGGAGATCCGGTCGGGGAGCTGGTTCGTTATCGTCGAGGCTATCTCGTCGAGCTGTTTGTCTACCGTACTCATACTAAAACTCGGGTCATGTGAGAGGATGGTCGGTGTATCGGGGCTCTACGCGTCCGACGCGCGACCCGCTTCGACGACGCCGCTGGCGGGTCGTCGGTCGTCGGAAACGCGACGCGTATAGCATACGATACACTCTGGAGGTTGTTCGGCCCGTACGGGCCCGTGGGTTCGGGTCTCGATGCGCTTCGGCACTGTGAGGCCCGAAAACCCGCGTGTACCCTCGGGTATAGGATGTGGATTATAAAACCTTTCGCAAAAGAGCCACCCGAACGCGTCGCGTCCGTCGACCCATGCGACTCACGCCCGCGGCCGTGGCGGCCGAACGCGACTGGACCGTCGAGCGCGCCCCACGAGTGGTGTCCCTGATCAACGAGGTCCGTGCCGACCTCGGGGCGGCGTTCGAGACCGAGGTCGGGCGCGTCACGCGGGACGAGTACCGCCGCGCGGTCGACGACGTGTTCGCCGACGGCGACCTCGCGGTGAACGTCGCGGCTATCATTCGAGTGCTCCGCGAGCTCGACGTCGAGGGCGACTACCCGGGCTTCGTGGTCGACGAACTCCTCGGGCGCGAGCTCGCGGGGATGCTCGCGGGCACCCAGCCGCTCCGCCTGCTCGGCGAGGCCACCTTCCACTACGCCGACGTCACGACGCACACGGCGGGATCCGCCGGACTCGACGACCTCGACGCCGCGCTCGCGGCGGGATTCCAGACACGACTGCCGGGGTGGGAGTGGACCGAGCGCGAGAGCCCGTTCGCGGTCGGGTAACGCCCTTAGGCTTCGGTCGCCGACGATTCGCCGTCGTCGGTGGGGGTGGCCCCCGACCCGGCTCGCCGCCGGTTCGAGAGCGCCAGCGCGGCGAACAACACCCCGCCGACCGCGCGCAGCGCGAGGTCGAACGTCAGCGGTCCGAAGCCAGCGTTCGCGCCGAGGAGGGTTCGGATGGGGTTGAACAGCAGGGCGGGAGCCATCAACAGGACGGCGGCAAACGCGAACGCGGCGCGCTCGCCACGC
>NZ_AOMB01000015.1 GCF_000336675.1 Halococcus hamelinensis 100A6
CCCGGCACGAAGACGAACGCGAACGGGACGATGACCTTGTTGAGCGAGAGCGAGAACGCCTCGACCCCGGTCTGGAAGGGGTCGGACTTCGCGATCCCCGAAGCGGCGTAGGCCGCCACCGCGACCGGCGGCGTGATGTCGGCGATCACCCCGAAGTAGAGGATGAACAGGTGGGCCGCCAGCAGGGGGACCTCGAACTCGGCGATCGCGGTTCCGAGCAGCGAGACGAGGATGATGTAGGTCACGGTGGTCGGCATCCCCATCCCGAGGATGATCGAGGAGATGGCGGTGATCACCAGCAGGATGACGAGCGACCCGCCCGCGACCGAGAGGATCAACGACGTGAGGTTCGGACCGAGGCCCGTGGTGCTGATCACGCCGGGGATGACGCCGGCCGCGGCTACCGCGATGACCACCGGGGTGGCGGTTCGCGCGCCCGACTCCATCGCCTTCACGAGGAAGGAGCCGTAGCCGAGCGCCCGGTTGTCGGCGAGCGACGACCGCCCGACCGAATCGGCCACGTTCTCGGTCGCTTCCTCGACCTGATTGTCGTAGTCGAGCAACGGTGCGTCCGACCGGGGGCGGGCGAGCAGGGTCAGCACGCTCACGGCAATGACGATCCAGCCGAGGTCGCCCGCGACCGCCGCGGCGGCGGCCCCGGGGGCCATCCCCGCACCGCCCGCGCCCGTCACCGCGCCGACGATCCCCGTGCCGGCCACGAGGTGGGCGACGAACTCGCCGCCGACGACGACCCCGATGACGCCGAGCAGCGGCCAGCGCGTGCGCTCGTTGTAGGCCGCGACCAGCGCGACCAGCGCGGCGATGGCGACGAGCGTGAACCACGCCGAGCGCGCGACCGTCAGCCGCACGCCGATGAGGTAGTAGAGCAACAATCCGAGCGGCAGGAGGTAGAACCAGCCCCGGCGGAGGTGCGAGCCGAGCGCGACGAGGTCGCTCGGGTCGACGCCGCCGAGCCCCATCCGCGAGGCTTCGAGGTGGACCATCACCCAGACCCCGAAGAAGAACACCACCGCGGGGACCAGCGCCGCGACGATCACGTCCGCGAACGGGGTGCCGGTGTACTCGACGATCAGGAACGCCGCCGCGCCCATCACCGGCGGGAGGATCTGGCCGCCGGAGGAGGCCGAGGCCTCGACGCCGCCCGCGAACTCCGGGCGGTAGCCCGTGCGCTTCATCAGCGGGATCGTGAACGCCCCCGTGGTGACGGTGTTCGCGATCGACGACCCCGAGATCATCCCCATGAAGCCGGAGGCGAGGATCGACGCCTTCGCCGGCCCGCCCTTTCGCCGACCGGTCGCGGCGTACGCGAGGTCGATGAACCACTGGCCCGCGCCGCTCATCTCGAGGAACGCCCCGAACAGGATGAAGATGTAGATGAACTGCACGCTCACCTGCACCGGGACGCCGAAGACGCCGTTCGCGGTGTTGTACCAGAGGTTCTGGATGATGTCGGCCCAGCCGGTCTGTTGGATCTGCCCGAGCACGCCCACGATTGGGGCGTCACCCGGGATCAGGTAGCCGTACCTGGCGTAGACGATGAACGCGCCGACGATCCCCATGAGGTAGACCCCGAGGGTGCGTCGGGTGGCTTCGAGCACGAGCAACACCCCGATCGCTCCGAGCACGAACGCGTAGGAGACCTCGTCCAGCGGGATGCCGAGCGCCGAGACCGCCTGCACCGGGAGGTCGAGGAACGGATACACCTCGACGATCGTCTGTCCCGAGTCCAGCCCGAGCGACCGGAGCAGGTTGATCTCCTCGAACTCGGTCAGCATGTAGTGGGTCGTGAGCGCCGAGAACACCAGCAACACGGCGTCGACGGGCGTCACGCGGTTGCGGTCGGGGTCGAGCAGGAGCCACCGGACCCCGCCGCGAACGCCGCGCGCACCGCGCGTCGCCGGGTGGTCCGTCCCGAGACGGGCTTCGAGCCCCGGGACGACCCGGGCCAGCCGTCCCGACAGCGCGCCGTCGCCCTGGCTCGCCGGGAAGAGCAGGAAGGTGAGGAGCAACCCAAAGGTGACGTGGATGCTGTTGACCTGGAGCGACTGGAGCGAGCCGGGACCGACCTCGCCGACGAACGGGAGCGTGACCTCGAAGAAGAACCCGCGCGCGGCGAGCCAGAGCTGGTAGGCCGAGAAGAGCACGCCGACGACGAGGACCACCACCGCGGCGACCCCCCGGAGCGACCGCCGACGTTCGAGCTCGTCGATGAGCTCCTCGGGGTCCTCGGCTGGTTCGTCGGTTCGGTCGTCGCTGGGGTCGTCGGGTGGTGTGTCGGTACTCATCGGTTGAATTCGTCGAGGGTGGTCGTCAACATCGAGCGCTGTTCGATCGAGAGACGGACGCCCTCGCCATCGGAGAGCGCCACGAGGTCGTAGTGCCGGTCACCCACGCGAAGTCGGTGGCCGGCGACGGAGCCGGGTTCGACGTAGAGCTCCTCGTAGGTGCCCGGGGGGTCGAAGACGAACCACTCGCCCTCCCGGGTCACGTTCTCGCGCGCGGGCAACCCCCAACCGTAGGACTGGAACTCCATCCGTGTCATCTCCAACGAGCCGTTGTGGACCCGGTAGATGTCGTGGACGGGGGTCTTCTCCACGCTGTGGGTGTAGTTGAGCATCACCGGCGTGCCCTCCTCGACCGGCGCGGTGAGCAGGTGCTCGCCGGTGTCGGCGTCCGCGACGACGAGGACGTTCCCGCCGGGTGTGGCGGCGGCGACGGCGGTGACGGCGGCGACGGCCGCTATGGCCACGACCGCCAGACCGACCGCGCGTTTGACCCGCCGGTCCGTCATCGACTCGATTCCCGTGCCGTCATTTCTCGGTCAGGTGCATGTGAGAGGTATCGATAGAGATCCGCGACCGTTGCTCCGGTCCGCTCAGGAGCTGGTCGTCCCGCCGCCCATCCCGGTTTCGGCGGTTCCGTTCGTGCCGCCGGTCGTCCCGCCCATCCCGGTCTCGCTGGTTCCGGACGTTCCGTTGGCGTTGCCCGACCCGCCGCCGGATTCGAAGTACGACGCCGCACCCGGGTGGAGTTCGATCGACATCCCCTCCTGTGCCGACCCCGCGCTGATGAACTCGGTCTTGATGGTGAGGTCCGAGACGTTGTCGAAGACCGCGGCGGTGACCGTCTCGACGGTCTCCGCCGGGACCTGGGTGGTCGTCGCGATCATCGCCTGCACGGAGACGGTGGGTTTCGGTTCGCTGACGCCCTGGTAGGTCCCGCCGGGGATCCGGTCGTCCGCGAAGTAGTCCGCGGCCTGTTTGACCTGCTGGCGTTCCTCGCCCTCGATCGCGACGATCCCGATCGAGCTGGTCTCGGCGAGTTCGGCGATCGCACCGACCGGCCACCCGCCGACGACGAACGCCGCGTCGATGTCGCCGTTCTGGATCTGTTCGGCGGCCTGCGAGAAGTCGGTGTTCTGCTCGGAGAAGTCGGTGACGCCGACGGCTTCGAGGATCGCGTTCGCGTCGACCTGGGTGCCGCTCCCGAGGTCGCCGGTGTTGATCGTCGCGCCGCTGAGGTCCGAGAGCGACGCGATGTCGCTGTCGCCGGGCGTGACGACCGTGATGGTCTCGGGGTAGAGGGTCCCGACGCCGCGGAGGTTCTCGATCGCGTTGCCCTCGAAGGCGTCGATGCCGGTGCCGTTCTTCGCGAAGAAGGCGACGTCGTTCTGGATCAGCGCGAAGTCGGCGGAGCCATCGGAGAGGCTGCCGACGTTCTCGACCGACGCGCCCGTCGAGCGTACCTGGAGGCTGAAGTCGGTGTTCGACTCGACGACCTGTTTGATCTCGTTCGAGAGCGGGTAGTACGTCCCGCCGGTCCCGCCCGCGTCCCAGACGAGCGCGTTACCGCCACCGCCGCCACCGGAGCTCGACCCGTTGCCGCCCGACCCGCCGCCGGAGCCGCTGGTCCCGCTGCCGGACCCGCTCGTACCCCCGCCGCCGGAGCCGTTGCCCGACTCGTTGCCGCCACCGCCGCCACCGGAACAGCCGGCCAGCCCGCCCGCCGCGACGACGCCGACCGCACCCGCCGACTTGAGGAATCGTCGGCGCGACGCGTTGTCGTCGGCATCGGTCCGTCGTGTCCGCTCTTCGTTTGGAGCCATACATTGTCAACTATTCTCCATAGTATTAATCTACCGACAGCGATCGCCGGCGGACCGCTGAAAAATACCCTACTGAGATAAAACCCGCGAGGACCCGCGCCGCCGCTACGAGTCCGCCCGCCTCCCGGAGGCCGACCGCGAGCGGGGTGTGTTCGAGCGCGCGTTCGACGTTCGTCCGGTCCCGGTTGGCCCACCACTCGAACCCGCGATAGATTCCCCATTCTGGCCGATCACACCAAATCGATTCATGATCGAAGCAGTACGATTTGCGAATCCCGACACAAATGAGAGACCGCCTCCGCCCCGCATCAGCCACACGCCTCCCGCACCCACTTTTTTCCGACTCGGGTTAGCTCGCTGCGCTCGCTAACCACTCGTCGCAAAAACCTGGACTAAAAAGGCTGCTCGCTCACTTCGTTCGCTCACAGTACAATCACTACCACCGCCCCGCATCAGCCACACGCCTCCCCAACCGACTGCGCTCCTTACTCGCGTCGCTCCGCTCGCTCACTGCGGTGCTCATCCACTGGCAGAGCAAAGCTCTGCCAAGCCCGCGCTCACGTTGCTCGCGCGGACCTCGCACAGTGTCCGCGACCGCCCCTCACTATCGTTCGGGCCGGCCGCGAGCGCGCGCCGACAGCAGCTGCACCGCAACGGGTCGGCCACTCCCCTCCGGCGGGAGCGCTCACCACCCATCGAACTTCTAGCGTCGGGGCCGCTGCGAGGTCACATGGACGACCGACTCGACCGGGGGATCGCTTCCCGTCGAGCCGGTTCGCCGGTCCCGTTCCCGCCGAGTGGCCGCTGAGCCACTCACCATCCCTTCCCGCTCGACGGAACCGCACCGCGTTTAACCCATCACGGACACGACTACGTATGAGCGAACCGGAATCACAGGAGCTCGGTATCACGGAATCGAAGGAGTACGCGACCGGCGAGTGGTTCGCCGAGGTCGTCAAGAAGGCGAAGCTCGCGGACTACGCCCCGATGGGCGGGTTCATCGTCACCCGACCCCGCGGCTACGCCCTCTGGGAGGGCATCCAGGACCATCTCGACGGCTGGTTCAAGGAGACGGGCGTCCAGAACGCCTACTTCCCGATGTTCATCCCCGAGAGCTACCTCGAACGCGAGAAGGACATCGTGGAGGGCTTCGACCCCGAGGTGGCGTGGGTCACCGAGGCGGGCAACGAGGAGCTCGACGAACGGCTCGCCGTGCGCCCCACCAGCGAGTCGATCATCACGCCCTTCATGAGCCAGTGGATCCGGAGCCACCGCGACCTCCCGATGCGGGTGAACCAGTGGTGTTCGGTGGTGCGCTGGGAGGCCACCGACACGAAGCCGTTCTTCCGCACGAAGGAGTTCCTCTGGCAGGAGGGCCACACCGCCCATCAGGACGGCGAGGCGGCGTGGGAGGAGACGATGCGCCGGCTCGAACAGTACCGCCGGCTCCACGAGGAGGTGCTCGCGATGCCGGTATTGGAGGGCCGAAAGCCCGAACACGACAAGTTCCCCGGCGCGCACACCACGGCGGCCATTCAACCCCTGATGCCCGACGGCCGGGCGCTCCAGGCCGCCACCAGTCACTACCTCGGCGACGGGTTCGCGGAGGCGTTCGACATGACCTACGTCGACCGCGACGAGAACGAACACGTCGCCCACACCACCTCGTGGGGGCTGTCGTGGCGCGCGCTCGGCGGGATGGTGATGACCCACTCCGACGACCAGGGGCTCGTGCTCCCGCCCGCGCTCGCGCCCGAACAGGTCGTCGTGGTACCGATCTGGCAGGAGGACACCCAAGCGGAGGTGCTCGATTACGCCGCCGACCTCGCGGCCGAACTCGACGAGGCCGGCCTCCGCGTCGAACTCGACGACCGCGACGAGCGCAACCCCGGCTTCAAGTTCAACGAGTGGGAGCTCTACGGCGTCCCCCTCCGGATCGAGGTCGGCCCACACGAGGTCGAGGACGGCGAGGCCACGCTGGTCCACCGCCCCGACGGCGAATCCGTGGTCGAATCGCGGGACGGGATCGCGAACACCGTCGAGGACCACCTCGACACCGTGTTCGCGAAGCTCTACGCCGCCGCCGAGGAGCATCTGGAGGAGAACATCCGTGAGGCCGAGAGCCGCAACGAGTTGTTGGGAACCATCGGCCAACACGGCGGCTACGTTAAAACTGGCTGGTGCGGCGACGAGGACTGCGAGACCGAGATCAAGGACCAGATCGCCGCCGAGATCGTGATGGTGCCCCTCGACCGCGACGAGGAACCGGTCCAGGAGACCTGCGCCATCTGCGGCGAACCGGCGACGGAGACGGCCTACTTCGCCAAATCCTACTGAACCGGCTCCGGACCGGCGGCCCCTTCGAGCGACCCCGATGCATATGCATGGTATTAACAGACACTTATGCTTTCAGGGATAACCTCTTATTGGACACCACGGTATCCGGTGACATATGGCTACTCATCACCCCTCCGGAGCGGAGTCGGTGGCGACGCTCGCCGACCCCACGGAGGAGCGCTCGAACTGCGGTGTTGGCGTCGTAATGGACCTCGATGGCGGTCGCGACCACTCGGTCGTCGCCGACAGCCTCGAACTCCTCGCGAACCTCGAACACCGTGGCACGACCGGTGCCGAAGAGAACACCGGCGACGGCGCGGGTATCATGCTCCAGACCCCCCACGAGTTCTTCGCAGACGAGCTCGATTTCGATCTCCCCGAGACCTACGCCGTCGGCTCGGTCTTCTTCCCCCGTGACGAGGCGGCCCGCGAGGCGCTTCAGGAGCTCTTCGAGGACCGCCTCGCCGACCACGGGCTCTCGGTACGCCACTGGCGCGACGTCCCGACCGACAACGACGACCTCGGCAAGACGGCGCTCGACTCCGAACCCGACGTCTATCAGGCGTTCGTCGTGCCGGACGAGGCCCTCAGTGGTGACGCGTTCGACCACCGACTCTACGTCGCCCGGCGTGCGGTCGAGAAGGCGGTCGACGAGCGCGACCCCGACGGCCACGAACGCTTCTACATCTGTTCGCTCGACCGGCAGACGCTGGTCTACAAGGGGCTCCTGAAGGGCGACCAGATCGCCGAGTACTACCCCGACCTCACCGACGAGCGGATGCGCTCGACGTTCGTGTTGGTCCACGCCCGCTTTTCGACCAACACCCTCGGCGCGTGGCACCTCGCCCACCCCTACCGAAACGTGATCCACAACGGCGAGATCAACACCATCCAGGGCAACGTCAACTGGATGCGGGCGCGCGAGAACGATATTCGAACTGACGAGTTCGACATCGACGCCGTCCGACCCGTGATCGCCGACCCCGAGCAGTCCGACACCGCGAGCGTCGACAACGCGCTCGAACTCCTCCTCCACGGAGGTCGCGACCTCCCCCACGCGCTCCGCCTGCTTATCCCCGAGGCGTTCCGCGGCGAGGAACACCGGATGAGCGACGAACGCCGGGCGTTCTACGACTACCACGCCTCGCTCTCCGAACCCTGGGACGGCCCTGCCCTCGTCGCGGCCACCGACGGCGAGCGCGTCGGCGCGGTGCTCGACCGAAACGGGTTCCGACCCTGTCGGTACGACGTTACGACCGACAACCGACTCGTGATGGCGAGCGAGGCCGGCGCGCTCGACCTCGACCCCTCGGAGATCGAGGAACGCGGTCGGCTCGAACCGGGTCAGCTCTTCGTCGCCGACCCCGAGGTCGGTCGGGTCATCCCCGACGAGGAGGCCTTCGAGAGCCTCACCGACGAGAAGTACGCCGCCTGGGTCGACGAGGAGCAGGTCCACCTCGACGACCTCGCCGGCGAGGCGGCCCACGAACACGCCGCACGCGACGCGGGGGAGTCGGTGGACGACCTCCGCTCCCACCAGGCGCTCTACGGTTACACCTACGACGAACTCGACAACCTGCTCGAACCCATGTCGAAGAAAGGGAAGGACCCCGTCGGGTCGATGGGCGACGACACGCCGCTCTCGGTGCTCTCGCAGTTCAACCGGCCGCTGTTCACCTACTTCCGACAGCGATTCGCCCAGGTCACCAACCCGCCGCTCGACTACATCCGCGAGGAGCTGGTGACCTCGCTCGAAACCCGACTGGGCGACCAGCCAAACCTCCTCGGCGAGACCCGCGAGCACGCCCGCCAGCTGGTCTGTGACTCGCCGATCCTCACCGACGCCCAGACCGAGGCGATCAAGTCGATGGACGGCGACGCAAACGGGCTGACGGCCGCGACGGTCGACATCACCTACGAGGCCGACGGCGACCTCGAAGCGGCGGTCGAACGGGTGCGCGAGGACGCCAGCGTCGCCGCCGACGAGCACGACATCGTGGTGCTCTCGGACCGCGCGGCGAGCGAGTCCCGAAAACCGATACCGAGCCTGCTCGCGACCGGCGCGGTCCACCACCACCTCGTGCGCAACGGGCTCCGGAATCGGGCCGGCCTCGTGGTCGAGTCGGCCGACCCCAGAGCCGTGCATCACATCGCGACCCTCGTGGGCTACGGCGCGGGCGCGATCAACCCCTACCTCGCCTACCAGACCATCGCGGACCTCACCGCGGGCGGCGACGGTGCGGAGCTCGACGCCGCCATCGGGGCCTACATCGAGGCGCTCGAAGACGGGTTGTTGAAGACCATGTCGAAGATGGGTATCTCCACGGTCCAGAGCTACCAGGGCGCGCAGATCTTCGAGGCCGTCGGGGTGAACTCGGACTTCGTCGCGGAGTACTTCGAGGGCACGACCGCCCGGACGGGCGGGATCGGCATCGAGGAGGTCGAAGCGGACCTCGCGGACCGCCACACGGTCGCGTTCTCGGAGGACCCACAGATCGAGCGCCAGGGCGAGTACGAACACCGCTCCGGCGGGATATTCCACGAGTGGAACCCCAAAACCGTGGGTGCGCTCCAGCAGGCCGTCCGGCGCGGCGACTACGAGCAGTACGGCGAGTTCGCCGAGCTGATGAACAACCAGCAAGAACGGCTCCAGAGTCTCCGAGGCCTGCTCGAATTCGACTCCGACCGCGAGTCGGTCCCGATCGAGGAGGTCGAACCCGTCACCGATATCGTGAAACGGTTCTCGACGGCCGCGATGAGCCTCGGAAGTCTCTCGCCCGAGATGCACGAGAACAACGCGGTGGCGATGAGTCGGCTGGGCGGGAAGTCGAACACGGGTGAGGGCGGCGAACCGCCCGAACGGTTCGGCACCGAGAAGGAGTGCAACGTCAAGCAGGTCGCCTCGGGTCGCTTCGGGGTCACGTCCGAGTACCTCACCTCGGCCGACGAACTCCAGATAAAGATGGCCCAGGGAAGCAAGCCCGGCGAGGGCGGCCACCTTCCGGGGAAGAAGGTCAACGAGATGATCGCCCACGTCCGCCACGCGACCCCCGGGGTGGGACTCATCTCGCCGCCGCCGCTCCACGACATCTACTCGATCGAGGACCTGAAACAGCTGATCCACGACCTGAAGGCCGCGAACCCCGAGGCCGACATCAACGTCAAACTCGTCTCCGAGGCGGGGATCGGCACCATCGCGGCGGGCGTCGCGAAGGCCAACGCCGACGTGGTCCACATCTCGGGTCACTCCGGGGGGACGGGCGCGAGCCCACGGACCTCGATCAAGAACGCGGGCGTCCCGTGGGAGCTCGGTCTCGCGGAGACGAACCAGATGCTTCGCGAAACTCGGCTTCGCTCCCGGATCCGCGTCTCGACCGACGGCGGCCTCAAGACGGGACGGGACGTCGCGGTCGCAGCGTTGCTCGGCGCGGAGGAGTACATCTTCGGGACCGCGTCGCTCGTGACCTCGGGCTGTGTGATGGCCCGCCAGTGTCACGAGAACACCTGTCCCGTGGGGGTGGCGACCCAGCGCGAGGAGCTCCGCGAGCGCTTCTCGGGCGAACCCGACCACGTCATCAACTACATGACGTTCATCGCGCAGGAACTCCGCGAGCTGATGGCCGAGCTCGGCTTCACGACTGTGGAGGAGATGGTCGGCCGGCCGTCGTTCCTCGCCCAGCGCGAGGACGTCAGCCAGGAGAAGGCACGGAAGGTCGATCTTTCCTCCGTGCTCGCCGAGCCCCGGAGCGACGGCGAGCCCGGCACCGAACGGACCAAAGTCAGGGAGCAGACCCACGAGGTCGACGAGCAACTGGACCACGAGATCATCGCCGACGCGGAGGAGGCGATCGAGGAGGGCCAACCCGTCTCGCTGAACTACGACATCTCGAACGTCGACCGCGCGGTCGGCGCGCTGCTCTCGAACCGTATCTCGAGGGAACACGGTGGATCGGGCCTCGGCGAAGACACCGTCCGCCTGAGCTTCGACGGGACCGCGGGTCAGAGCTTCGGGGCCTTCCTCGCCTCGGGCGTGACGATGGACCTCACCGGCACCGCGAACGACTACGTCGGCAAGGGGCTCTCGGGTGGAAAGCTCGTGCTCGAAACCCCACCCGACGCGGCCTACGAGGCCGCCGAGAACAGCCTGATCGGCAACGTCGCGCTCTACGGCGCGACCGAGGGCGAGGCCTACATCAACGGCAAGGCGGGCGAGCGGTTCGCCGTCCGAAACTCGGGCGTGACGGGCGTCGTCGAGTCGGTCGGCGACCACGGCTGTGAGTACATGACCGGGGGAGCCATCGCGGTGCTCGGCAGCACGGGCAAGAACTTCGCCGCCGGGATGAGCGGCGGGGTGGCCTACGTCCTCGACCCCGACGACGAGTTCGACTCGAAGGTGAACCACGGCATGGTCAGCACGAGCCGCGACCTCGACCGGAAGGACGAGACGATGCTCCGCCGCCTGGTCGAGAACCAC
The DNA here is from genome assembly GCF_000336675.1 of Halococcus hamelinensis 100A6. Classification (NCBI taxonomy): domain Archaea; kingdom Methanobacteriati; phylum Methanobacteriota; class Halobacteria; order Halobacteriales; family Halococcaceae; genus Halococcus; species Halococcus hamelinensis. The sequence continues at coordinate 10,938 of NZ_AOMB01000015.1, forward strand.
GTCGCCTACACCGACTCCGAGCGCGGCGCGGCCGTACTCGACGACTGGGAGGACGTGAAGACGCAGTTCGTGAAGGTGATGCCCGACGCCTACGCCGACGCCATCGCCGAGCGCGAGGAGGCCGACGTCAGAACCCGACCGCCGGCCCAGGCGAGTCCCGCGAGCGGCGAGCGCCACGTCGCCGAGGGCGGCGCGGACTGAGGTCGGTCGTCGGGGCGGTTTGGAAACCAAATTATAGAGCGAAATGGCTTCGGTTTCGAAACCAGAATCCCGGTAAATCCCGAGGCCGTATGGATCGACGTGACTCTCGAAACGGCGCTCACCGGTTTTCTCACCGACCCGGTCGTGGTCGCAGGGTGGGTCGTCCTCGTGGCATCGTCGCTCGTCGTCCTCGCGTGGGACCTCCGGACCAACAACCCCGAGACGGCCTCGATGATGAAGTTCGCGTGGGGGCTCTCGACGCTCTACTCCGGCCCGATCGCGCTCGGGGCCTACTGGTACGCCGGCCGGTCACAGATCGCGGGCGATTCGATCTGGCGGAAGGGATTTCGCTCGGTCACCCACTGCTACTCGGGCTGCGGGGCGGGCGAGGCGGTCGGCGTGGTGGGGATGGCGGGCGTGCTCGCGGTCTCCAGTACGGCGCTCACCGCCGCCGTGACGTTCTCGCTCGCCTACCTGTTCGGCTTCGGGCTCACCATCGGCCCGCTGCTCCAGGAGGGCGTCGGCCTCCGCGAGGCGCTCTCGGACTCGTTCTACAGCGAGACCGCGAGCATCACCGTGATGGAGGTCGCCGCCATCGGTACCGACATCTGGATCGCCGGGAACGCCCACATCGGCGACCTGCTCTTCTGGACGGGGCTCGCGTTCTCGCTCTCGGTTGGCTACTTCGTGGCCTACCCGGTGAACGTCTATCTGGTCCATCGCGGGGTCAAGGGTGGGATGCAGAACCCGACCGAACGCGGGCAGACGGCGTAGCGAGGACTCTCCCGTACCGCTCGACATCGTTTTGCGCCTCCGCCGTGCGAGTGTAGCCGTGAACGCACTCGTCATCGGCGGCACGCGCTTCATCGGCCGTCACACCGTCGAGGAACTCCGCTCGCACGACTACGACGTCACCGTCTTCAATCGCGGGAACCACGAGAACCCCTTCGAGACCGTCGAACACGTCACCGGCGACCGGACCGACCCCGAAGCCCTCGAAGACGCGGCCCAGCGTATCGATCCCGACGTCGTGGTCGACTGTGTGGCCTACCACCCCGACGAGGTCCGTCACGCGGTCGACGCGTTCGCCGACGCGAACGCCTACGTCGTGATATCGAGCGGCGCGGCCTACGGGATCGACGCGATCCCGAAGCGTGAGGACGAGACCAGGCTCCACGAGTGCACCGACGAGCAGGCGACCGACGACTCCTGGGAGACCTACGGCCCGCGAAAGGCCGCGATCGACCGCGTCGTGGCGGCCGCGGGCGAGGCGGGCGTGAACGCGATGAGCGTTCGCCCGCCCGTGGTCTACGGCCCCCACGACTACACCGAACGCTTCGGATACTGGGTCGACCGCGTCGCGAACCACGACCGCGTCGTGGTGCCCGGCGACGGCGACGGCCTCCGGCACATGGTCTTCGTCGAGGACGTGGCGAGCGCGCTGGTGCGGGTGGCCGAACACGGCGACTCGGGGGAGTCCTACAACGTCGGCGACCGCCGGCTCCCGATACTCGAAGAGTGGGTCGGGCTCGTCGCCGACGCGCTCGACACCGAGGTCGAGGTCGTGACGGCGAACGCCCGCGAACTCGCCGCCGCCGACCTCGCGCCCGAGGACTTCCCGCTCCACCTCGACTACCCGCACGTGCTCTCGACCGCGAAGCTCGCGGCGCTCGGTTGGGAGGCGACCCCGATCGAGGACGCGCTCGACCGGACGGTTCGGGCCTTCCGCGAGTCCGAGCGCACCGGCCGTGAGAACGGGCCCGAGCGCGCCACCGAGGAGCGGGTGTTGGGCATCCTCGATACGGTCTGACGGGGTCGGTTCGCGCGCCCGCGGTCGGGAACGTTATGCGCCACCGGGGACACCCGAGAACATGTTCGACAAATCGACGTGGATCCGTCTGCCGCGAAACGTCGTGGTGGGCCACGACGTCCTTGAGGAGACCACCGACGCCGTCGCCGAACTCCACCTCGACGGCCAGCCCCTCCTCGTCACCTCCCCCACGGCTCGGGCGGTAGCCGCCGAACGCGTCGCCGAGTCCTTCGCCGCGACCGGGACGGAGCCGGTGACGGTCGTCGTCGAGGAGGCGAGCTTCAGCGCCGTCGAGCGCGTGGTCGGGACCGCCCGCGACGAGGGCGCGGGATTCCTGGTCGGGGTCGGCGGCGGCAAACCGATCGACATCGCGAAGATGGCGAGCGACACGCTCGAACTGGGGTTCGTCTCGGTGCCGACCGCGGCGAGCCACGACGGCATCGTCTCCGGTCGCGGCTCGGTCCCCGAGGGTGACACCCGTCACAGCGTGGCCGCCGAGCCGCCGTTGGCCGTGGTCGCCGACACCGGGGTCATCGCCGACGCGCCGTGGGAGCTCACGACCGCCGGCTGTGCCGACATCATCTCGAACTACACCGCCGTTCGGGACTGGCAGCTCGCCCACCGGCTCCAGAACGTCGAGTACTCGGAGTACGCGGGCGCGCTGAGTCGGATGACCGCCGAGATGCTCGTCGACAACGCCGACTCGATAAAGAAGGGGCTCGAAGAGTCGGCGTGGGTCGTGATGAAAGCCCTCGTCTCCTCGGGGGTCGCGATGTCGATCGCGGACTCCTCGCGACCCGCGAGCGGGGCCGAACACCTCTTCAGCCACCAGCTCGACCGCATCGCGCCCGGCGCGGCGCTCCACGGTCACCAGGTGGGGGTCGGCTCGGTCCTCACCGAGTACCTCCACACCGGCGACGACGGCCGGTGGCGGAACATCCGCGACGCGCTCGCCCGGATCGGCGCACCCACCACCGCCGACGGGCTGGGGGTTGACGACGGGGCGGTCATCGAGGCGCTCACGACCGCCCACGAGATCCGGGACCGCTATACGATCCTCGGCAACGGCGTGAACGAGGCCGCCGCGCACGAGGTCGCCACGGTGACGGGTGTGATCTGAGCCTTCGGTCCCGCGACGGTGACGCCGATCACGCGTCGCTCATCCGGAGGATCGGTTTGATCGTCTCGCCGCTCTCGGAGGCCGCAACCGCGTCCTCGATCGCCTCGAAGTCGTAGTACTCGACGAGTTCGTCGAACGGGAACCGTCCCTGTCGGTAGAGCTCGACGAGGGTCGGAATGAACTCCTTCGGGTACGAGTCACCCTCCGCGACGCCGCGAACGGACCGGCCGGTGGTGACGAAGTCGTTGACGTCGAGGCTCACCTCGGTCCCGAGCGGCGGTGCGCCGACGACGCCGACGGTGCCGAGCTTCGCCAGCGAGTCGAAGGCCTGTTTGAGCACGGCCGTGACGCCCGTCGACTCGACGGCGTAGTTCGCCCCGCCATCGGTCGCCTCGCGGACGGTCTCGACGACGTCGGCGACCGATTCCGGGTTCACCGTCGTCGTCGCCCCGAGCTCCGTCGCGAGGTCGAGACGGTTGTCGAAGAGGTCGACCGCGACGATGGTCGTCGCGCCGACCACCCGTCCGGCCATCACCGCACTGAGCCCGACCGTTCCGGCACCGAAGACCACGAGCGACGAGCCGGGATCGACGTCGAGCGAGTTCATCACCGCGCCCGCGCCGGTCTGGACGCCACACCCGAGCGGCCCCGCCAGCTCCAGCGGCATCCCCTCCGGCACGGGAACGACGTTCTCCTCGTGGGCGATGGCGTGGGTGGCGAACGAGGACTGCCCGAAGAAGTTCGCGCCGATCGGTTCGCTGTCGCTGTGTATCGGCGAGGAGCCGTCCTCGAAGCGTTCCCCACCGAAGTTGTGCTCGAAGAACGAGTCACAGTAGGCCACGTCCTTGCACCGACAGTTCGCACACGTATCGTCGTAATCGAACGTGAGCGCGACCCTGTCGCCGGGTTCGACGTCCGTGACGCCGTCGCCGACGGACTCGACGACACCCGATCCCTCGTGACCGAGGACGACGGGTGGCTCGGGCGGGTAGTTCCCCTCCCGAACCGAGAGGTCGGTATGACAGATGCCAGCGCCGACGATCCGCACGAGCACCTCGTCCGCGCGCGGGTCGTCGAGCGTCACGCGCTCGATCTCGAACGGTCCGCCGGTCTCGTTGACGACCGCAGCTTCGATCTCCATCCCACCATACATTCACACCTGCACGGTCTTGTAGATTATCGTGCCAGGAGCTCTCCGCCGCCGACCCGCGATCCGACCGTCGCCGACGTTCCAGCGACGGCGACCATCGACGCGTCGATATCGGGTTACAGCGTGTCGAGGAGTCCCGCGAGCGTGGCGAGGTCGTACTGACCGGGCGCGGTCGCTTCGGCGGGGTCGACGGGTGCGTAGGCGATCCGCGAGCCGTATTCGGGGGCGACCGCCCGCGAGTGCCGTCCCACCGCCCCCATCGCCATCGTCGCGACCGCGTACCCCGCCGTGTCGATCTCGTTCGTCACCGCGAGCAGCGCGAGCACGTCCTCGCGGCTCTCGGCCGTGACCGCGAGCTTCCCCACGTCGCCGTGGTCGACCGCGCTCGTGAGCGTCTTCGCCATCGCCCTCCGCGACGGCGTGCCCGAGAAGTCGTGAGCCGAGACGACCACCTTCGTTCCGTGGTCACGGGCGTGGTCGAGCACCGAACCCGCCTCGTCGACCGCCGCGAGTTCGACGTCGACCGCTTCGACCAGCGGGTGCTCGACGGCGCGTTCGAGCGCCGCGAGTCGTCCCTCGGCCTCGGCCTCGCCGCCCTCCTCGACCGTCCGATTCGTCGCGACCACCGGGAGTTCGCCGTCGTATCCGTCGAGCGCGTCGAGCGGGCTACCGGCGAGGTCCATCCGGAACTCGACGGCGTCGGCGTGCTCGCGCGCCGCCGGCTCGTCGGCGAGGNGAGATGTGTATAAGAGACAGCCGCCGGCTCGTCGGCGAGGTCGGCCGTGGCCGCCGCGAGGACCGGGGTCTCGAAGTTCATACTCCGGATTCAGTTCGCCCCACGAAAACTCGTTCGGCTGTCTCCGTACTCGGAATATGGTTCTGTGCGGGCTGTGTAAGCGTATCTACCGCGAGCGAGTGAAACGAGCGAGCGGGCCAAGGAACCCCCGGAGCGAAGCGGAGGGGGTGACGCAGCGCTTTTGATCCACATTTTGCCAGCGAAGGAGCGACCGCAGGGAGCGACTGAGCGCAGCAAAAGGTGGGATGGACTCGCCGGGATTTGAACCCGGGGCCTCTTCCTTGCGAAGGAAGCGATCTGCCACTGATCTACGAGCCCGCATCCATCAGTATCCGGGCGGCCGGTTTGTAACTTGCGTTCTGTGTCGGGGTTCGTTCGTGCCGAGCACCCCCAGTCGGCCACCGACCAGCCCGAGCAGGAAGCCGGTGAAGTGTGCGACCAGCGCGACGCCCGGCGAGCCGGTGAATATCGTGACGAGCACCGCGAGCACCCCGAACACCACCAGCTGGACGCGTCGGTTGAGACCGAGGCGGTCGAGCACGGTGTTCGAGACCGGGTTGCCCGTCACGAGGTAGCCGAGCAGCGCGAAGATCGCCGCGCTCGCGCCGAGCACGCCGCTCCCCGTGAGGAAGACCTGGCTGAGGCCGGCTATCACGCCCGTCGTGACGAAGAAGGCGTGATACCGGACCCGCGAAGTGAACGACTCGATCGCGAGCCCCACGGGCAGAAGGACGAGCGCGTTCCCGAGCAGGTGGGCGAGGTTCGCGTGGGCGTAGACGCTCGTCACCAGCGACCACGGCCGAGCGAAAAAGGACGGGCTCAACACAAAGAAAAAGCCCATCAACCCGACCAGTTGCAGGACCTGCTGGACGACGAACACGACCCCAATGACCGCGAGGGTCTGGAGGGTCGGGCTGTCGGCGAACCCGCGCATGGCTCCAATTGTCACTCGTGGTACAAAACTGCACGGGTCGGACGAAAAGCGCGACGCGCCGACTCAGTCCTCGAGGACGATCTCGATCGAGACGTCGTTCGGCACTTGGATCCGCATGAGCTGGCGGAGCGCGCGCTCGTCGGCGTCGAGGTCGATCAGCCGCTTGTGGACCCGCATGTTCCAGTGGTCCCACGTCGCGGTCCCTTCGCCGTCGGGTGATTTCCGCGCCGGGACTTCGAGCTGCTTGGTGGGGAGCGGGATCGGCCCGCTGAGGTTGACCCCCGTCTTGGTGGCGATCTCGCGAACGTCGTCGCAGATGTCATCCAGGTCTTCCGGGCTGGTGCCGGCCAGACGGACGCGCGCCTGCTGCATTATTTCTGGTTGACCGAGAGCACTTTGCCGGCGGCGATGGTCTGACCCATGTCGCGGATGGCGAAGCTCCCGAGTTCGGGGATCTCGGACGACGGCTCGATGCTGAGGGGTTTCTGCGGGCGGACGGTGACGACCGCCGCGTCACCCGACTGGATGAAGTCGGGCTCCTCCTCGGCGACCTCGCCGCTGGAGGGGTCGATCTTCGAGTCGATCGACTCGATGGTGCAGGCCACCTGAGCGGTGTGGGCGTGGAAGACCGGGGTGTAGCCCGCGGTGATCACGCTCGGGTGCTGCATCACGACGACCTGGGCCTGGAAGGTCTCGGCGACCTTCGGCGGGTCCTCGGCCGGGCCACAGACGTCGCCACGGCGGATGTCGTCCTTGCCGATGCCGCGGACGTTGAAGCCGACGTTGTCGCCGGGGCCCGCCGAGGGCACTTCCTCGTGGTGCATCTCGACGCTCTTGACCTCGCCGGAGGCGTCAGAGGGCTGGAAGGAGACGTTGTCCCCACCCTCGATGGTGCCGGTCTCGACGCGGCCCACGGGGACCGTACCGATGCCCGAGATGGTGTAGACGTCCTGGATCGGGAGTCGGAGCGGTGCGTCCGTCGGCGGCTGGGGCTCGGGGAGGTCGTTGAGTGCTTCGAGCACCGTCTCGCCGTCGTACCACGGCGTGTTCTCGGAGTCCTCGGCGATGTTGTCGCCCTCGAAGGCCGAGACGGGGATGAAGCCCGCGTCCTCGGTCGAGAAGTTGACCTGACCGAGCAGCCCTTTGACTTCCTCGACGGCCTCGTGGTAGCGGCTCTCCTCGTAGTCGACCAGGTCCATCTTGTTGATGGCGACGATGAGCTGGTCGATACCGAGCGTTCGAGCCAGGAAGACGTGCTCTTGGGTCTGGGGCTGGACGCCGTCGTCAGCCGCCACGACGAGCACGGCGTTGTCGGCCTGGCTCGCGCCCGTGATCATGTTCTTCACGAAGTCGCGGTGGCCAGGGGTGTCGACGATGGTGAAGTAGTACTCGTCGGTGTCGAACTCCTGGTGGGCGATGTCGATGGTGACACCGCGCTCTCGCTCCTCGGCGAGGTTGTCCATGACGTAGGCGAACTCGAAGCCGCCCTTGCCCTGGGCCTCGGCCTCCTCGCGCTGCTGTTCGATGACGTGCTCTGGGACGTTCCCGGTCTCGTAGAGGAGGCGTCCGACGAGCGTGCTCTTGCCGTGGTCGACGTGGCCGATTACGGCCAAATTCTGGTGCGGTTTATCTGCCATTGGTAACTCACGCGCAGGTAGCGCTGTATCGGATCCCTACCGTGTTTCGAGTTAAAACGATTGCGGTATTTCGCGACCGCGGATCCGGCGATGCCGGGTGGCTTGGTACGCCTCAGCACGGTTTCCGATTTGGGCTCGAAACGACCCCCGCTCAGGAGAGCCGACCCACGTCCGCGAGCACCGCCGACGCCGTCTCGCGCCCGCCCGCACCGCGTCCGCTGAGGTTCAACTCCCCCGCGTGGTCGGTCTGCAGCTGGACGATGTTCTTCGTGCCCGAGACCGCGAGGGTGCCGTTCGTGGGAACGAGCCGCGGCCCGACGCGCACCGATGGGTTCCCGTCGCCGACCACGACCTCGCCCACCAGCCGGATCGTCCGGCCGTCCTCGGCGGCCAGCGAGAGCGCGTTCGGGGTGATCTCGGTGATCCCCACGACGTCGGCGTCGGCGAGCGTGGCCCCTTCCTCACTGAGGACGTTCGCGAGGATCACGCACTTGAGCGCGGCGTCGGTGCCGTCGACGTCGAAGGTGGGGTCGGTCTCGGCCACGCCGAGGTCCTGGGCCTCCGAGAGCACGTGTTCGTAGCCGAGCCCCTCGGCCGCCATTCGCGAGAGGATGAAGTTCGCCGTTCCGTTGAGGACCCCACGGGCCGCGGTGACGTTCTCGGGACCGAGGTCGGCCACCGTCGAGAGCACCGGGATCGCGCCGCCGACGGTCGCCTCGAACAGGACTTCGCCCTCGCTCTCGCGTTCCGCCGCTCGAAGTTCCTCGTAGCGCTCGGCGACCGGGCCCTTGTTCGCCAGTACGACGTGGGCGTCCCGCGCGAGCGCGCGCTCGACGTGGGTGAAACCGGGGTCGGCGTCGCCGAGGGTGGTGGGGGTGGCCTCGACGAGCACGTCGTAGTCGGCCTCGGGGAGGCTCGCCGGGTCGTCATCACCGACGGTCCCCTCCTCGGTTTTCCGGCCGAGGACCGTTTCGACGTCGATCCCATTCGGGCTCGCGACCGCGCTCGTCGAGTCGCTGAGCGCGGTGACGCGATGGCCGTAGGCCCCGGCGAGTTCGCAGACCGCGCGGCCGACCGCGCCACAGCCCGCGACCGCGAGCCTCATCGGTCGGTCCCCGCGAGCGGTTCGATCACGAGGAGGCCCTTCTCGTCGGCGACGGCGTGGACGGTTTCGAGCACCCGGTCGCGCTCGCCGGTCTGGGTCGCGAGCCGGATCCGCGCGCTCGACGGTTCGCTGGTGCCGTCGGTGGCCGAGAGCGCGACGTCGGCGACGGAGGCGCTCGTCCCGTCGAGCCGCGAGAGGGTGTCGGAGAGGTCGGTCTCGACGAGGTCGCCGACGAAGACGATCGAGAGCTCCTCGCCGTAGCGCTCCGCGCCGGCCTGGATCACGTTGACGTCGCCCTCGCGGAGCGCCGAGACGATGGCCTCGAAGCGCTCGGGCGTGGCTTCGAGATCGACCTCGACTGGGATCCGTCCCCGGGGGGTCAGCGAGCCGCGCTCGTGGAAGATCGAGAGGAGGTTCCCGCCGTTCTCGGCGATCGGCGAGAGCGCGTTGAGGAGTTCGCCGGGTTCGTCGACGAGTTCGAGGCGGACGGTGTAGGCCGAGGCCGACGGCGACGGCTCGCTCATCGAGGGACCAACCCCGTAACGAGGCGATTCATGCCGGTGGTCGTACAGCAGCAGTGATAAATCCCACACTCTCCGCTCAGTTTGGTGAGTATCGAGTGCCGAAACGGCGGTTCCGTCGGCCGCCGCGCGGCGGTGCGGCCGCGTGGCGGTCGCGGCGCTGGGGTGATGTGGGCCTGGTGGATGAAGGGCGAGACTGTGAGCGAAGCGAACAGTCGAGGGCTTCGGTGGTGCGGTTGTGTTGCTGTGCGGAGATGTGAGTGATCGTACCGCGAGCGAGCGGCGCGAGGTTCGACTGGAAGGAGAACCTCGGATGCGAACGGGGAACGAGGCGTGGCCGACCACTGGGAGGCCACGAAGCGAACGGCGACCGCAGGAAGCCGTGAGCGCAGTGACCCGTGAGCGGAGTGAGCGAGCGGGCGCGAGGGTGACCAACGGGAACCCGAGGCGCTTTTGATCCACATTTTGCCAGCGAGCCGAAGGCGAGCGCAGCAAAAGGTGGTTAGCGAACCCGGACGATCCCCGAGCGGATCACCCGATGGTTCGGGATGATGAACTCCTCGGTGTCGTTCTCGACGTGGATCGCGAAGACGTCGATCTCCTGGACGATGCCGTCCATGCCGTCGATCCGGACCTGGTCGCCGATCGAGACGGGTTCGGAGAGCAGGAGGTAAAAGCCCGCGGCGCTCGACGCGAGGAGGTCCTTGCACGCGAGCCCGCCGAGGAAGACGAGGCCGAAGGCGTAGGCCGCGAAGAGGACGAGCAGCGCGTCGTCGGCGACGTCGAGCTGGCCCAGCGCGACCAGCACCGCGACGAAGACGATGCTGTACTTGATGAGTTCGGGGATCAATCCGGCATCGGGGAGTTTGACGTTCCGGAGGCGTTCGGAGGCGAGGAGTTCGGCGCGGTCGGCGAGCACGAGCCCGAAGATCACCACGAGCGCCGCGACGAGCAGCTGTGGGAGGAAATCGATGAACCGGCCGAGATAGAGGGTGGCGTCGAGGACGGACGAGACGGTGAGCGCGAGCACGAGGAACACGATGAACACGAACAGTGCCACCACCCCCGCGAGCACGGAGACGGTCGAGGTGCCGAGCCGTTGTGCGGCCCGGTCGGAGGTGGTCCCCTCGACGGCGTCCTCGACGCCGACCGCGATCAGGAGCTGGCCGGCGAGCCGGTCGACGAGATAGCTCACCAGCACGCCCACGACCAGCACGCCCACGACCAGCACGAGGCTGATCCGCCCCGAAAGGAGGTTCCCGATCAGGGTTCCGAGGTCCGCCATCAGTAATCCTCCGGGTCGATCTCGAGCACCAGCTCGCCGCCCTTGAACGCCCGCACCAGCCTATCGCTCTCGCTCAGCGCCACCGCGATGGCGTTGGTGTCCCGCGTGACCGAGGCCGCCGCCATGTGACGCGTGCCGAGCCCCTTCGGGATGTCGACGCCCTCGCCGTGGGCTTCGAGATAGCGGTAGGCCGAGACGATCTTCCCCGCGTCGCTGATCACGAACGCGCCGTCGAGCCGCGTGAACTCCTTGACCATCACGTCCACGATCGGGTCGCCGACGTGGACGTGGGACTTCTCGAACGGGTTGTACGAGAGCGGTCGGGACTTGTTCATCACCTTGCCGGCGTCGCCGACGACGAACAGCGCGCCGACGGGTTCGCCCTTCTGGCCCTTCTGGCCGAGTTCGACCGCGACGTCGACCACGGCGCTGATCACGTCGGGGTCGGCTCTGGAGTTCGTGAGGAGGTCGTAGGTACCGAGCGGTTCGAAGTCGCCGACGCGCACGCGGGTCACGTTATCGATGGTCTCGTCGAAGAGCTTCGTCGCACACACGATCTCGTCACCCTCTGCGACGTATCCCTCGTCGGTCGCGCCCTCGATCCCGAACCGGATCCGCTCGGCCACGTCGACGAACTCGAGGGGGAGTTCCACGAACCGCTCTGCGCCCACGTCGTTCTCGTTCGCACACACCACCACGTCGACGTCGTCGACCTCGAGGGACCGTTCGTAGTAGGCCGCGCTCGGGGAGAACAGCACCACCGTCTCGGCCCCCTCGACCACGTCATCGAGGAGAGCGCGCAGGGTCGCCATTGGTCGATACGGGTCTCCCACGGCGCAAAAAGGTTGTGACACCGCGGTCCCCCGATTCCCGCTCGACAGGCCATCCGCGGGCGTTCTCCGTTCGATCCCGTTCACCATCACGCCGGGCTTACACGGTCCTTTGCATCCCTTTGGTTGCGAGGGCTGATGCGGGTGTGTGCAACGACGTCGATCCCACGCTAGCGTGGCAGGGTGACATCGAGAGCTGGGGCGTCGTCGCCCGGCGAGCCGGTAGGACTGAATGGCTCCACGCCGAGGTGACCGTAGAACACTATGACCGTTCGTGCGGGAATCATCGGGGCGGGTGGCATCGCAGGGATGGGTATCCTCGGGATGGACGACGAGAAGACGATCGGCCGGGAGAAGAGCACCGCCAGCCACGCCGGTGGCTACGCGGCCACCGAGGGGATCGAACTCGTGGCGGTCGCCGACGTCGACGACGAGACCCTCGCGCGGTTCGGTGAGACGTGGGAGATCCCCGAGAACCGACGGTACGCGAGCCACGAGACCATGCTGGCCGCAGAGGACCTCGACGTGGTCTCGGTCTGCACTCCGTCGTTCCTCCACCACCGCCACGTCCTCGACGTCGCGCGCTCGGCCGCCGACCCCGCCGTCGTCTGGTGTGAGAAACCGGTCGCATCCTCCGTTTCCGATGCGAACGAGATGGTCGAGGTGTGTGCGGAGACGGACACCGAACTCCTCGTGAACCACTCGTTCCGGTTCACCGAGAAGCTCCAGCTACTCCGGGAGCTCGTTCGCGAGGAGAACCTCGTCGGCGAAGTCCGGGCCGTGAACGCACAGTTCCGGATGGAACTCCTCCGGAACGCGACCCACCTCCTCGACACGCTCGTCTACCTCCTCGATGCGCGCGCCGAGACCGTCGCGGGCCACATCACCGGCGTCAACGAGGCCGTCGACTCCCTCGACGCCGGCCGGGAGGTCGACGACTCCGGCGGCGGCGGGTTCGTGGTGCTGGACGACGGAACCTTCACGACCGTCGACTGTACGGTGCCCCGCGACATCTCCTCGATGTCGTTCCAGATCACCGGGACCGAGGGGAAGCTCTACCTCAACAACGACGACGGCGAGTGGCGCTACTGGCGGCTCGACGACGGCGAGCACGTCGAAGCCCCGTTGCCGGGTATCGAGGACGCCTGGACCTGGGATGAGGACTATCGGCGGGCGTTCCCGAACGCCGCCGAGCACGTCCTGGCGCTCGCGAACGGCGACGCGGAGAACCGCTCGACCGGGACGGAGGCCACGCGCTCGCTCGAAATCATCGTGGGGTTCTACCTCTCGCACTACACCGGTGGGCAGGTCAGCGTGCCGTTGGATCGGCCGCTTCGGGACGTGGAGATCACGTCGTGGTAGGCGGTCGGAGACGGGACCGGATTTGAACCGGAGCAAGACATTCCTGCTCGTCTCGCTGTGCTCGACTGCGCGGGCTGTGACTTGCAGGGTTCAAATCGGTCCTGCTCGTTCGTTCCGTCCGCTCGCTTCGCTCGCGTCCGTCACTCACTGCGCGGGACCGGATTTGAACCGGAGTCGGACGTGCTCGCTCACTCCGTTCGCTGCGCGCGACCGACAGGGTTCAAACCGGCCCGATGCAGAACCTGCGGCTCGCGAGATTGCTCGCCGCAGAACCATGCGCGGGACCGGATTTGAACCGGCGGACCTCTACAGGACAGCGTCCTAAGCGCTGCGCCGTTTCCTGGCTTGGCTACCCGCGCGCATCCCGAGTTCCCGCGAGGCGGAAAAGAACTTATCGGCTCAGTCGACCAGCCGACTCTTGATCGACTCGCCGAGGCTCGAATCCTCGTCGACCTCGTCGAGGGCTTCGAGTTCGTCGCCGACGCCGATCTCGCCGCCCTCGACGACGCTGGCGCAGATGCCGCCGCGTCGGTTCTTGAGCGCGCTGGCCACGCCCTCCTCGTCGGCGACCTGCTCGACGTGGGCGCAGGGCGGGCGCGGGCGGGTCCCCTCGAAGACCGTCTCGCCCACTCTGAACTGCTTGTCGAGCAGGTCGTGGACCGAGACCCCGCTGGTGACGATGTTCCGCCGGTGGCGGCCGTCCGAGAGGTCGATGTCGTACTCCTCCCTGATCTCCTCGATGGCCTCGCTCTCGATGAAGGTGACCTCGCACTCGTCCATCCCGGAGTAGTAGCCCGTGCCCTCCATGTAGCGGTCCCCGCGGAGGCCCTGACGTTCGACGGCCTCGATCCCCTCGACCTCGTTCATCGGCGCGGAGCCCTCGTCCGTGGTGAAGATCGTCTCGACGGTGGCCATGCGCCGACTCGGACCGGGGTTCACATAGCCCTTCCCCACGAGATTTACGTCTCGGAGCCGTAGTGTGGACATGTACCGGGCGCGCGACGAACGCGACAATCGCGAGTGGCTCGCCGAACTCGACTCGGCGGCCGACGCGCTCGACCTCGACCCCGCGACCCGCGACCGCGCGGCCGACCTGTTCCTCTCGACCGCGCCCGAGAACGACCGCTCGAAACCCGCCGCGCTGGCCGCGAGCGTCTACGCCGCCGGGCTGATCGCGGGCGACCGCCGTTCACAGACCGCGGTCGCCGAGACGGTCGGCGTCGCGCGGCTCACGATCCAGAACCGGTGGCGCGACCTCCTCCGCGAGGCGGGGCTCGACCCGCCGGCCTGGTGAGCGCTACTTCGGGCGCGCTCGTCCTTCGCGCTCGGGCGTGAGGGTGCCGTGTTCGTCGATCTCGCCGCGGACGATCCGGGTGCTCGAAACGATGTCACCGTCCTCGGCCGCGAGGTGGTCGACCACCTCGATGTCGAGCGGGTCGAGCCCCGCCTCCGCCCGGCGTCGGTTGACCTCCACGCCACCGTTCTCCGTCTCGGGCGAGACCACGAGGACGTCGAAGTCCTCCTCGGCGGCGATGCCGGTCGGCTCGTCGAGCCGCCGGATCTCGTACTCCCGGTCGTGCTCCTCGGCGAGCGCCGCGAGCTCGGTTTCGAGGGCCGCCCGGCGCTCCTCGAACGGCCGGACGTAGCGCTCCTCGTGTCTCGTCTCCCGAGCGAGGTCGTCGCTCGTCAGCCCCACGGTGACGTCGCCGCGCTCGAACGCGTGGTCGAACAGCCGCCGATGGCCGTCGTGGATCGGGTCGAACGTGCCGCCGAGCGCGACCTTCATGCCCGCCACTCACGCGCGCGTGGCTTAGTGGCTTCGCTCCTCACCGCTCGTCGCCGTCGTCCCGTTCGACCGGGATCGTCACCGGTTCGCTGTGTTCGCGTTCCGGGAACGCCCGGTCGCCCAGCCCGCCGAATCGGAACCGCTCGTCGATCACGTTCTGGATCCGGCCGAGCGCCACGTCGAGCGCTTCGTCCGGGGCGACCGCGGTGTAGCGCTCGCCGTTGCCGGTGGCGGTACGGCGCCCGACGACCCCCTCGGATTCGAGGTCGTCGAGCACCCGCTCGACGGTGGTCGGGTAGAGGCCCGTCTCCTCGGCGAGGGCTTCCGCCGTCGAGTCCGGGCGCTGTCGGAGGCCGACGTACACCCGGGTGCGCTTGTCGGTGTCGAACGCGGCCGAGAGCAGGTCGACGACCCCTTCGGCGTCCGGTTCGGGGCGGGCGGTGCCCCGCTGGCGGTCGAGCTCCGCACGCAGGTCGGCGGGTTCGACGTCCGAGGGCTCGTCGTCCGGCGGGTCCGGGTCGTCGGTGGACATGACTACCGAGAGCCGCTCGCCGAGTAAAAGCCTTGTTCACAGCATGAGCGCGGCACAGACGCCGTCGAGCCCCTCGGATTCGAGAAGTCGGCGCTGTCTCGCCGCGCCGCTCTCGGCCGCCGCGAGACGGGCGATCCCGTCGACGCCGAGCCGGTCGGCTTCGCGCTCGATCGCGTCCCTGAACCCGATGATGTCGGTCCCGTCGCGGTCGATGAACGTCGCGTCGTGGCCGTACCGGAGCGCACGCCACTTGTTCTCGTCGAGGAGTTCGCGTCGAAGCGGCGGCGCGCTCGAATCGGCCCCACCCGAGCGGTAGGTCGCCCACGGGTCCGCCGTGCGTTCGTATCGCTCCGCGAGGTCCATTACGAGCGCGTGGACGTACTCCACGAACGCGAAGACGGCCTCGGGGTCGGCCTGCCCGTCGGGCGCGCGGACCTCCACGGTACCGTTCTCGGTGTGCGGGCGGACGTCGTACCAGAGCTCGCCGCGGTCGTTGATCGAATCGCGTTCGACCATGAGCCGCTCGAAGTCGCGATACGCCGCGAAGTCGCGGAACGCCGTCGGGACCCCGGTGTTCGGGAGGTTCTCGAATATCTTCGCGCGCGCGGAGGCGAGGCCGGTGTCGAACCCGTACCAGTACGGCGAGTTCGCCGAGAGCGCGAGCATCACGGGCAGGAACCACCGGACCTCGTTTGCGACCCATGTGGCTTTCTCGGCGTCGTCCACCCCCACGTGGACGTGGATCCCCGCCGTCGTGTTCCGATGCTGTGGGTACTGAATTCTATCTAGCTGGGCGCGATACCGGGGTTTCTCCGCGTGTTCGAGTTCGCGCCACTTCGCCGCCGGGTGGAGGCCCGCCGCCGCGATGCCGTAGCCGTGAGTCTCGGCGTGGTCGACCAGCGCCGCTCGGACCGCGTGGAGCTTCTCGTGGGCCTCGTCGAGGTCCGCACACGTCGGGGTCTGGGTCTCGATGACGCACTTGAAGAGTTCGTGGTCGAGGCGGCCGTCGAGGATCGGGGGCGGGTCGGTCTCGTAGACGAGTTCGTCGGTGCCCGACGTGGGCCGACCGCGCTCGTCGACGACGTAGAACTCCTCTTCGATCCCGACAGTCCCCATCCGAGTGAAGTTCTCGGCCGAACCCACGTCCATTGCGCCGAAATACCTGCTCACCGCGTTAAAGCATTATTGTGTGGCCGTCCGTCGAGTTCGGGCGAGCCCCGTCGTCCCGAACTACCGAAATGTTATCATCTCACACGACAGTACGGACTCATGAATCCACGACCCATCCTCCGGGCGGAGGGGGTAGCGGTCTTCGCGGCGGCGTCCGCCGCGTACTTCCTCCTCGATGGCCCGCTCTGGCTCTACGCGGTGCTGTTCTTCGCACCCGACCTCGGCATGGTCGGCTACGCCGTGAACCCGCGGGTCGGGAGCCACACCTACAACCTCGTCCACACGTACGTCCTCCCGATCGCGCTGCTCGGTCTCGGCGTCTGGCAGGCCGTTCCGCTCGCGGTGCTAGTCGCGGCAATCTGGGCGGCGCACATCGGGTTCGACCGGGTCTTCGGGTTCGGGCTGAAGTTTCGGAGCGAGTTCGGGGCGACGCATCTCGGTCCCGAGCGATTCACCGACGAGGGCTTGCTCGCGGACCGCGGATCGGTACGTCGGACTACCGATTCGAACCTTCCGAAGTAACGTGTCGTGAACTGACGGGCCCGATCAGGAGGTGACGATCTCGATCTCGTGGCCGTCGGGCCCCTTCGTGAACGCGTAGTCGTGGTCGCAGGACTCCGGATCGCGATACTCCTCCGCCTCGCGCGTCATCAGGGTCTCCCACGCGTCGTCGAGGTCGTCGACCCGCACCGCGACGTGGCCCCACGCGTCGCCCATCTCGTAGGAGCGCCCGTCGTAGTTGTAGGTGAGCTCGACGCTCATCGCTTCCTGCGGGCTGTCACGCGGCGCGACGAAGTAGTTCGCGAAGGAGTCGGCCTCCCACTTGCCCTCGGGCTGGGTCTCGTACTCGAACTTCCGGGCCCAGAAGCCGATCTGCTGGTCGGCGTCCTCGACGCGCATCATGGTGTGGTCGAGGCTCCACTTCGCGCCGTAGTCGCGTTTGACGATCTCGATCTCGTGGCCGTCGGGGTCCTTCACGAACGCGTAGTTGTTGTCACAGGATTCGGGATCCCGATAATCCTCGACGCCCTCGTCCATGAGTTCGTCGTAGGAGGACTGGAGTTCGTCCTCCGGAACTCGTACCGCGATGTGGCCCCACGCGTCGCCCATCTCGTAGCTCCGGTCGTCGTGGTTGTAGGTGAGTTCGAGCAGCGCGCCGTCCTCGTGGACGTCCGCTGGTCCGAGAAAGACGTTGGTGAAGCTGTCGGCCTCCCAGCGGCTCTTCTCCTCGTAGTCGAGATGCGTCGTGTACCAGTCGATGCTCTCTTCGAGGTCCTCGACACGCATCATGGTGTGATCGAGCGTCGCGTCCATACCTCCGCTTGGGGTCCGCCCCTCGAAAAACCTACTGTGACACCGCACCGCACAAATCCCCGACCCGTGCCCTCACCCGCGTGACGCCGACAGCCAGCGCCGCCCCGACGACCGCCAGTCGAGAACTCCCACCCCGACCAGCAGTACCGCCCCAACCGGCACCGCGATATACCCCTCCGCCGTCCAGAACCCGAGCGCGAACGTGAGCTGGCTCAGCCCCGCGACCACGAGCAGTCCGTCCGTCACCCGTTGGTCCTCGTAGGAACCGAGCAGGGTACTCGCGAGCGCCAGCAGCCACAACCCCACGCTGGTCGGCCACGCCAGCAGGCGCTCGGGGAGGATGGAGAACACGCTCGCGAACGGGAGGAAATCGGGCACCGCTCGCGAGAGGTACGCCGGCAGCGTGACGAAGTTGCCGGTGTAGCTGAGGAGCCCGGCGGCGAAGTAGGCCTCCTGACCGCCGGGATAGAACAGGACGACCCAGGGCACGAGTCCAACGACGACGACCGCGAGCACGCGTCGTCGGTCGCGGCTCATCGCCGCGCGACGATCCGGAGGACGTCCTCGTCGGCGAGCTCGTGTTCGCGCCCGATCTGTTGGTCGTCGTGTTTCGCGCTCGGGCCGCTCACCCGCGCGAACCGGAAGCGGTCGTCGAGGTCGCCGCCGAGTTTCTTGGCGGCGTCGCCGACCGTCTGGCCGGCTTTGAGCACCAGCGGCTCCTCGTAGTCCGGGCCGCGACCGGGTTTGTCCATGTAGACGCGAATGAGGTCGAGCCCCTGCCAGATCTCCTCGCGGAGCGCGTCGAGGCCCTTCTCCTCCTCGGCGCTGATGAACACCGCTTCTTCGGGATCGATGTCGTACTCGCGGAGCTCCTCGTTCACGGTATCGAGGTAGTCGGGTTCGATGAGGTCGGCCTTGTTGACCGTCACCAGCGAGGGCAGATAGACCCGGTTGTCGAGGATCCCATCGAGCAGCAAGTCGAGGTCTACAGGCTCGGTGATGGCGATGTTGGCGTTGGTGTAGCCACGCTCGCGGAGGACTTCTCGTACCGTATCGGGTTCCAACTCGACCTCCGGCGCGAGCGTGACGTCGATCCCGCCCTTGCCCTTCGGGGTGATCCGGATCTTCGGCGGACGGGTATCTAGACGAATTTTGTTGTCGTAGAGGTCACGTCTGAGCGGTTCGTACCGGTCGATCTCGAACACCGAGAGCACGAACACCACGAGGTCCGCGGTTCTGATGACCGACAGCACCTCACGTCCGCCACCCTTCCCGCCCGCCGCGCCCTTGATGAGCCCGGGAACGTCGAGTACCTGGATGTTCGCACCCTTGTGTTTCAGCATCCCGGGGTTGACGTCGAGCGTGGTGAACTCGTAGGAACCGACCTCGCTCTCGGCGTTGGTGAGCGCGTTGAGGAGGGTGGACTTGCCCGCGCTCGGCATCCCGACGAGCGCCACGGTCGCGTCGCCGGTCTGTTCGACCGAGTAGCCCTGCCCACCGCCCGCGGAGGACTGGTTCTCGAGCTTCTCCTTCAGGTCGGCGAGCTTCGACTTCAATCGGCCGATGTGCGCCTCCGTGGACTTGTTGTACGGCGTCTCCGATATCTCCTCCCGGATCTCCTCGATCTCGTCTTCGACGCCCATCACCCCATCTGTGGGGCGCGGGTCGAAAAGGGCTTCACATCCGTTCCGGACGAAAAGTAATCCTTAACCTCGCGGCGACGGTTCTCCGACCATGGCTGGAACTATCGAAGCACTCGTTCCCGGCGGGGAGGCCGATCCCGGCCCGCCGCTCGGACCCGAGCTCGGCCCGACCCCGGTGAACGTCCAGGAGGTCGTCGCGGAGATCAACGACCAGACCGACGCCTTCGACGGGATGGAAGTCCCCGTCACGGTCGAATACGACGACGAGGGCGACTTTTCGATCTCCGTCGGTGTCCCGCCGACCGCGGCGCTGATCAAGGACACGGCGGGGTTCGAGACGGGCAGCGGCGAACCCCAGAAGGACTTCGTCGCCGACATCTCGGTCGAGGACGTGCGTCAGATCGCCGAACAGAAGGGGCCGGACCTGCTGGCCTACGACACGAAGAACGCCGCGAAGGAGGTCGCGGGCACCTGTGTCACGCTCGGCGTGACCATCGACGGCGAGGACGCCCGGACCTTCGGCGAGCGCGTCGACGACGGGCAGTACGACGACGTACTCGCCGAAGAAGCCGCGGCCTGAGTTTCTCGACGCGCTTCGACGGTTGCGAACGCGCCCGTAACGAACCCGTTTTGACCGATTCCCGGTCGCACCATCGGCCCACTGTTGGTGGTGACAGCAATGGTCTTATTTCGT
This sequence comes from Halococcus hamelinensis 100A6, assembly GCF_000336675.1. Taxonomy (NCBI): domain Archaea; kingdom Methanobacteriati; phylum Methanobacteriota; class Halobacteria; order Halobacteriales; family Halococcaceae; genus Halococcus; species Halococcus hamelinensis. Next base: position 30,828 of record NZ_AOMB01000015.1, read on the forward strand.
TGTAGCTCATCTCAACAGTCGATGGGAGAGGGTGGTGATGCGACGAAAGCCCTCGATGTCACGGAACGCTTCCCGGAGAACGGGACGCTCGTCGATATCACGGCCTGGCGCGTGCCCGGTTCCGACCGCTATCCGGACGGTGTACGATACTCCATGCAGTACGGTCGGATCGAGGGCGGAACCATCGTGCGATACGATAATTTCCCGGACCATCCCGGCGCGTCGCGCCATCACAAACACACCGAGACGGGGTCGGTCGAGGACATCGAGTTTCCCGGCCTGCTCCCGCTCTTCCGGCGATTCAAACAGGAGGTACGCAATCATGGCGAACACTGGCCCTGACGACGAGAACGACCCCACGCGCACGATGCACATCCGCTTCGGACGCGGAAACACGGAACGCGTCGAAGGGACACTGGCGGCGCTCGACCGCGACGAGACACCCGAACCCTACTTCGAGCGGGTCTTCCGCGACGAGGATGACCTGCATCGTGTGACACGTCCGAAGAACCTCGAACTGCTCCGAACTCTGGCGAGCGAGCGTCCCGAGAGTATCCGTGAGACCGCTCGGATCGTCGAGCGCGACGTTCGCCAAGTCCATCGCAACCTGACGGAACTGGTGGAGCTCGGTCTCGTCGAGTTCGAGGCAAATGGGCGATCGAAACGCCCGAGTGTCTGGTACGACGAGATCGCCGTCGAACTGGAGTTGACGACCGACGAGGATGCGGAGACGAGCGAAACCGTCGAAGCCTGACTCGGTTTTTGCGCTCTCGACGTGCTTCGACGGTTTTAAACCCACACGACGATGCGTTTCCGGTGAGACAGGCGTCGCCTGTTTCGTACCGTAGCAGCCGTGAAGGCGTACTACGGAGGTGACACATGGCAGCAGCACAGGACATCACAGAGGCCGTGACGCGCGCGCTCGACGAGGCCCCGGATCGGAAATTCACCGAGACCGTGGACCTCGCCGTCAACCTGCGCGACCTCGACCTCAACGACCCATCGAATCGAGTCGACGAGAGCATCGTGCTCCCCGCCGGCACCGGTCAGGACACCCGTATCATCGTGTTCGCCGAGGGCGAGACCGCCCTCCGTGCCGAGGAAGTCGCCGACGACGTCCTCGACAGTAACGACTTAGAGGACCTCGGCGACGACGACGGGGCCGCGAAGGACCTCGCTGGTGACACCGACTTCTTCATCGCCGAAGCCGGCATGATGCAGGACATCGGCCGGTATCTCGGGACCGTCTTGGGCCCGCGCGGGAAGATGCCGACCCCGCTCCAGCCCGACGACGACGTCGTCGAGACGATCGAGCGGATGAAGAACACGGTGCAGGTCCGGAGCCGCGACCGACGTACGTTCCACACGCGCGTCGGCGCGGCCGACATGACCGCCGACGAGATCGCCGACAACATCGACGTCGTCAACCGGCGTCTGGAGGCGAGCCTCGAACGCGGTCCCCTGAACATCGACACGATGTACGTCAAAACCACGATGGGCCCCTCGGTGGAGGTGGCCTGAGATGGCCGCCGACGCCGAATCGGAGGCCACGGACCACCGGACCGAACAGATCCCCGAGTGGAAGCGCGAGGAGGTCACGGATCTGGCCGACCTCATCGCGAGCTACGAGAGCATCGGGATCGTCTCGGTCGCGGGCATCCCGAGCCGACAGCTCCAGGCGATGCGCCGCGACCTCCAGGGCTCGGCCCGGCTCCGCGTCGCACGCAACACCCTGCTGACGCGCGCGCTCGACGAGGCCGACGAGGGCGTCGACGACCTCGTCGACGAGGTCGATGGCCAGGTCGGGCTGATCGGGACGAACGAGAACCCGTTCGGCCTCTACCGCCAGCTCGAAGCCTCGAAGACGCCCGCCCCGATCAACGCGGGCGAGGTCTCACCGAACGATATCACCATCCCCGAGGGCGACACCGGGATCGACCCGGGTCCCTTCGTCGGCGAACTCCAGCAGGTCGGTGCCGAGGCCCGGATCATGGACGGTTCGATCCAGGTCACCGACGACTCGACGGTTCTGGAGGAGGGCGAGGAGGTCTCACAGGCCCTCGCGAACGTCCTCTCGGAGCTCGGGATCGAGCCCAAAGAGGTCGGGCTCGACCTCAGAACGGTGTACGCCGACGGGACGCTGTTCGAGGCTGACGAGCTGGCCATCGACATCGACGAGTACCGTGCGGACATCGAGTCCGCCGCCGCCGCCGGGCGGAACCTCTCGATCAACGCGGCCTACCCGACCGCACAGACCGCGGGCGCGCTGCTCGGCAAGGGCGCGACCGAGGCACGCGGGCTCGGTATCGAGGCCGCCGTCGAGAGCCCCGACCTCGTCGAGGACCTCGTGGGCCGGGCCGACGCCCAGCTCCGCGCGCTCGCCGCGCACATCCACGACGACGAGGCGCTCCCGGAGGCACTCCAGGGCGCGGAAGCGGCTGCCGACACCACCACGGACGAACAGGGCGACGACCAACCGGCCGAAACGGAGACCGAGGACGAGGCCGCCGACGCCGACGACGATGATGACGACGACGATGCAGGCGGCGCTGGCCTCGGCGAGATGTTCGGCTAACGAATCACGACCAACACAACCCCTACTACAACAATGGAATACGTTTACGCAGCACTCATCCTGAACGAGACCGACGAAGAGATCAACGAAGACAACCTGACGAGCGTGCTCGAGGCCGCCGGCGCTGACGTCGAGGACTCGCGCGTCAAGGCGCTCGTGGCCGCCCTCGAGGACGTCGACATCGAGGAAGCCGTCGACCAGGCCGCCGCGGTCCCCGCTGGTGGCGCGGGCGGCGCAGCCGCACCGGCCGGCGGCGACGAGGCCGAGGCCGAGGCGGAGACCGACGAGGCCGAAGAGGAGGAAGCCGAAGCCGAAGAAGAGGACGACGATGACGACGACGCGGGCGGCGAGGGCCTCGGCGAGCTCTTCGGCTAAGCGCGCTCGACCAACCCACTTCACTTGTTTTCACGACCCCGTAGCGTTGCGAGGGTTTAACGCGGAGAACGCGACTATCCCCGGCGAATGGGGTTGGTCGACGAGAGCGTCGTGTTCGCTCCGGGATCGGCGGCGCTCGCGCTCGGCTTCGTCTTCGGGGGCATCGCGCTCGGGACGGTGAGCGGTCTGGTGCCCGGATTGCACGCCAACAACTTCGCGCTCCTGCTCGCGGCGGCCGCGCCCTCGATCCCCGGACCGCCGCTCTACGTCGGGGGAGCGATGCTCGCCGCCGGCGTCACCCACACCTTCCTCGACGTCGTGCCGGCGCTCGCGCTCGGGGTCCCCGACCCAGCGATGGCGGCCTCGGCGCTGCCCGGCCATCGGCTCGTGGTCGCGGGTCGTGGCCGCGAGGCCCTCCGGCTGTCGGCGCTCGGGAGCGGGCTCGCGGTCGTGCTCGCCGTCCCGCTCGCGCTCCCGATGACCCGGCTGATGGTATCGGTCTACCCCACGATCAGTGCCCATCTCCCGCTGGCGCTGGCTGCGGTCGCGGCGTTCTTGGTGCTCACCGAGGGTTCGGTCCGGGCGTGCGTCGGCGGGGCGCTCGCCTTCGCACTGAGCGCGGGCCTCGGTGTGCTCACGCTCGACCTCGAACCCACTGCACCGCTCGCGACGGGCGGGATGTTGATGCCGCTGTTCGCCGGCGCGTTCGGCGCGCCGGTGCTGATCGAGGCCCTCGACGGGGCGGGGGTTCCCGAGCAGGCCGACGCCGTGGTCACCACGCCCCGACGCGTCGTCGGGTCGATGGCGTTCGCCGGGACGGTCTCGGGGGCGGTCGTCGGCTATCTCCCCGGCGTCTCGGCGGCCGTCGCGGCGACGGTCGCGCTGCCGCTCGTTCCGAACGACGACGGCGCGCGCGGCTTCCTCGTGGCGACGAGCGGGGTCAACACCTCGAACACGATATTCGCCCTCTTCGCGCTCGTCGCGCTCGGGTCGCCCCGAACGGGAGTTCTGGTAGCGCTCGACTCCACCGGCGTGCCGCTCGATCTGCCCCTCCTGCTCTCGGCGGTCGTACTCGCCGCGGGTGTCGGGTTCGTACTCGTGCCACTTCTCGGCGACCGCTATCTCCGAACCGTGGGACGGCTCGATTACACCTGGCTCTCGGTGGTCATCCTCTGTCTGTTGGTCGTCCTCTCGTTCCTCTTCGCGGGGTTCATCGGGGTCGGTACGTTCTGTGCGGCCGCGCTCGTCGGACTGGTGCCCGCGAAAGTGGGCGCGCGTCGGGTTCACCTGATGGGGGTGTTGATGGGACCGCTGATACTCGGTGTGTGACTTCGATTGGTGAATTCAACCCTTCCGATCTCTCGTTTCCATGAACGCCGGGTGGCAGAAATCGAACGCCTGTGGCGGCCGCCACGTTCTCGTGGAGGATGAAGGGCGAGCACCCAAAGGGTGCGAGGGCTTCGGCGGGGCGTAGCGGTGACGGTTGCTGTGCGGTAGCGGTGCGGTTGGTAAGTGGTTGTACTGCGAGCGAACGAAGTGAGCGAGCAGCCTTTTTAGTCCAGGTTTTTGCGCGGGGGTGGAGCGAGCCAACGGCGAGCGACGCCCCCGTGGAAAAAAGTGGGGCTTAATCCGCGCTGGCGGCGGCGGCGGTGTCGGCGGTCGCGGGGTCGTCGGGGGTCGACTCGTAGGCCCAGACGGTGGCCGCGATGAGCGCCCCGAAGATCACGAGCGCGGCCCCGTGGTGAGCGACCTGGACGAGCGGGGTGTAGACGGTGACGGTGGCCCCGCCGAGGAGCACTTGGATGGGGAGGGCGACGAGCGCGAGCACCGTCGCGTACTTCGTCCGGCGGGCCTCGTCCCGCCGCCACGCGAGGTAGGTCGTCCCGAGGATGGCGAAGCCGGTGATCATCGCGACGAGTCGGTGGAACCACTCGATGAAGCTCGGCCAGTCGGCGGGAAACAGCCCGAACACCGCACCGTTACACAGCGGCCATCGCGCGCCGCACGACAGCCCCGCACCGGCGGCGGCGGTGTACACCCCGAGCAGGATGAGCACGAACGTCATCCCCGTGGTGACGGCGGCCAAGTGGCGAAAACGGACCATGGGTTGCACTCGATGGGCAGCGTACTTACGGCTTTTCGATCCGGCTCGCACCGTCCCGAGCACACCTATTTAGGGCCGTCGCGCGAGGGGGTGAACGTGTATCCGGATGGCGAGAAAACCGACCGACTCGATACGTATCTCGCGGCCGAAGACCTCGACGCGGTCTGGTTCGCCCGGCCGGCGAACTTCGCGTGGCTGACCGGCGGCGACAACGTCGTCGACCGGGAGGCGGAGGTTGGCGTGGCGGCCGCGGGCTACGCCGGCGACGAGGTCCGGGTCGTCACCGACACCATCGAGGCCCAGCGGCTCGCCGAGGAGGAACTCCCCGACGGGACCCCGATCGAATCGTTCCCCTGGTACGAATCCACGCTCCCCGACGCGGTCGCCGAGCGCTCGTCGACCCCGGCCGCGGCGGACTTCGACGTTCCGGGACTCGACACGCTCGACCCCGTGTGGCTCAGGGTCCCGCTGACCGACGTCGACGTCGAGCGCTACCGGGCGCTCGGTGCCGACACCGCGGCGGCGGTCGAGGCGGTCGGCCGCGAGGTCGAAGCCGGGACCACCGAGCGCGAGGCCGCCGCCCGGCTCCGAGAGGCGCTGTTCGAACGCGGGGTCGACTCGCCGGTCGCGCTCGTCGCGAGCGCGGAGCGCGCACAGGCGTACCGTCACTTCCCGCCGAAGGACGTCGAACTCGGTGCGTACGGCATCCTGACGGTCACCGGGGTCCGCGACGGCCTCCACGCGAGCGTCACGCGGACCGTGGCCTTCGACCCGCCCGAGTGGCTGGCCGATCGCCACGAGGCGGCGATGTCGGTGGAGGCGGCGGTCATCGCGGCGACGAACCGGCTCGCGGGCGGGGGCACCGCGGCCGACCTGTTCGAGGTGATCCAGGACGCCTACGCCGACGCCGGCTATCCGGGCGAGTGGGAGGAGCACCACCAGGGCGGCCTGACGGGCTTCGCGGGGCGGGAGTGGAAGGCGACGCCGACGGCGGGCGAACCGGTCGAGGTCCCGGCGGGATACGCCTGGAACCCGACCGTACAGGGTGCGAAGAGTGAGGACACGGTGCTCGTCGACGACGGGGTCGAGGTCCTCACGGCGACCGGCGAGTGGCCGACCCGCGAGTTCGAGGTGGGTGGCGAGCGGATCGTCCGTCACGCGCTCGGCCCGTAATTCGTCGATCGTCGAACATCGGTTTCGGATAGTTTTTTGTACCACGGTGAGAGAGGGACGACATGGGACTCGACGAGGATTCACTCGATTATCACAGCCAGGAGCCGCACGGCAAGATAGAGATCTCGACCACGAAGCCGACGAACACCCAGCGCGACCTGAGTCTGGCGTACTCGCCGGGCGTGGCTGCGCCGTGTATGGAGATCTACGACAACCCGGACGACGCCTACACCTACACCGCGAAGGGCAACATGGTGGGCGTGGTCTCGAACGGCTCCGCGGTGCTGGGGCTGGGTGACATCGGCGCACAGGCCTCGAAACCCGTGATGGAGGGCAAGGGCGTGCTGTTCAAACGCTTCGCCGACATCGACGTCTTCGACATCGAACTCGACCAGGAGGACCCCGAGGACATCATTCGAACCGTCACCGCGATGGAGCCGACCTTCGGCGGGATCAACCTCGAGGACATCAGCGCGCCCGAATGTTTCGCGATCGAGGAGGGTCTCCGCGAGTCGATGTCGATCCCGGTCTTCCACGACGACCAGCACGGGACCGCGATCATCTCCGGGGCCGCGCTCGTGAACGCCGTCGACCTCGCGGGCAAGGAGATGGGCGACCTTCGCGTGACCTTCTCGGGGGCCGGCGCGAGCGCCATCGCCACCGCGAACTTCTACATCTCGCTCGGCGTCGACCCCGACAACATCACGATGTGTGACTCCTCGGGGATCCTCACCCAGCAGCGCGCCGAGAACGGCGAACTCAACGAGTACAACCGGGAGTTCGCCCGCGACATCGAGGAGGGGAGCCTCGCGGACGCCCTGGAGGACGCCGACGTCTTCGTCGGGCTCTCCGTCGCCGATGTCGCCGACCAGGACATGATCCGCTCGATGAACGAGAACCCGATCGTGTTCGCGATGGCGAACCCCGACCCGGAGATCGGCTACGAGGAGGCCAAGACCGCGCGCGACGACACCGTGATCATGGCGACCGGGCGGTCGGACTACCCGAACCAGGTCAACAACGTACTGGGATTCCCGTTCATCTTCCGTGGTGCGCTCGACGTCCGCGCCAGCGAGATCAACGAGGAGATGAAGGTCGCCGCCGCGCGGGCGCTCGCCGAACTCGCCCGCGAGGACGTCCCGGACGCCGTGGTGAAGGCCTACGGCGACCAGCCGCTCCAGTACGGCTCCGAGTACATCATCCCGAAACCCGTCGATCCCAGAGTCCTCTTCGAGGTCACGCCCGCGGTGGCCGAGGCGGCGGTCGAGAGCGGCGCGGCGCGTTCGGACATCGACGTCGAGGCGTACACCGAGGAGCTCGAAGCCCGGCTCGGCAAGTCCCGCGAGATGATGCGGGTCGTCCTGAACAAGGCGAAGTCCGAGCCAAAGCGTGTGGTGCTCGCCGAGGGCGGCGACGAGAAGATCATCCGTGCGGCCCACCAGATCCAAGAACAGGGGCTCGCCGAGCCCGTGCTGATCGGCGACCGGAGTCGGATCGAGGGCACGATGGAGGGGCTCGGGCTGGCGTTCGAACCCGACATCGTCGACCCCGATGAGACCGACCTCGATCGCTACACCGAGCGGCTCTACGAACTCCGCCAGCGAAAGGGCGTGACGCGCAACGAGGCCACCGAACTCCTGCGTGACGCGAACTACCTCGGGAGCGTGATGGTCGAGATGGGCGACGCCGACGCGATGCTCACTGGATTGATGCACGACTACCCCTCGGCGCTCAAACCCCCGCTCCAGGTCATCGGGACCCACGAGAAAGCCGACTACGCCGCCGGGGTCTACATGCTGACGTTCAAGAATCAGGTGGTGTTCGTCGCCGACGCGACGGTGAACCAGAACCCGAGCGCGGAGGTGCTCGCGGAGGTCACCGAACACACCGCCGACCTCGCGCGGCGGTTCAACGTCGAGCCCCGGGCGGCGCTCCTCTCGTACTCGAACTTCGGGAGCGTCGACAACGAGGGTACCAGAAAGCCCCGCCGGGCCGCTCAGATGCTCAACGAGTCGGGCGTGGACTTCCCGGTCGACGGCGAGATGCAGGCCGATACCGCCGTGGTCGAGGACATCCTGGAGGGGACCTACGACTTCTCGAACCTCGACGGGTCGGCGAACGTCCTGGTCTTCCCGAACCTCGAAGCCGGGAACATCGGCTACAAGCTCCTCCAGCGCCTCGGCGGTGCGGACGCCATCGGCCCGATGCTAGTCGGGATGGACAAACCGGTGCACGTCCTCCAGCGAGGCGACGAGGTCAAGGACATCGTGAACTTGGCGGGCGTCGCGGTCGTCGACGCACAGGAGAACGGCTCGTAAGCGGTTCGCGGTGCGGTTCGCGGTGGCGGTGCGGCCGCGACCGTTGCGGTCGCGGTGCGGTAGTTTCCTGGCGGATGAAGGGCGAGCGCGACCGGAGGGAGCGCGAGAGCTTCTGCGGTGCGGGGAGTTAGTGGTTGTACCGCGAACGAACGAAGTGAGTGAGCGGGCGCAAGCGCGACCAATGGGAGCGCGCAGCGCTTTTGATCCACATTTTGCCAGCGAGCCGAAGGCGAGCGCAGCAAAAGGTGGGGCTCTAGTACTGATACCGCCGGACGTCGTCCTGGTTCGCCTGGGGCTGGTACGCGCCGCCGGTCATCTCGTCGTAGGTCATCCCCGAGAGGTACTCGTCGTAGGTCACGTCGTAGCCGCTCCGGAGGTGGAAGTCCAGCCGGCCGGTCTCGACGGTGGTCTGGAAGAACTGGTGGAGCGCCCGCCGGAGGAGTTCGTCGGCCTCGTCGGGGTCGAGCGCGCTCCGGAGGAGCGCGAGTTCGTTGCGGGTCTCGCGGTCGAGCGAGAGGGTGAGCTCGTCGCCGAGGTCGGCGGAGCGCGCGTCGACGTCGTCCGCGAGGTCGTCGAGGCTCATGGCGCGGGGTCTGGGACGTGCGCGCAAACCCCTTTCGGCTCCCGGACCGCCATGTGTATGGTCCGGAGGCCACTGGCTCCCATCGATGAGTACCTCCGAGCCGAGTGCTGATGGCTCGCTTCCGGAAGACACCGAAGCGGTTCGTCGGGCGCTCGTGGCGTGGTACGAGGCCGACCACCGGGCGTACCCGTGGCGCGAGACCACCGACCCCTACGCGATCTGGGTCTCGGAGGTGATGAGCCAGCAGACCCAGCTCGACCGGGTGGTGCGGGCGTTCGAGGGGTTCGTCGAGCGCTGGCCCGACGTCGAGGCGCTCGCGGCCGCCGACCGCTCCGAGGTGGTCGGCTTCTGGAGCTCCCATAGTCTGGGCTACAACAACCGTGCGCGCTACCTCCACGAGGCGGCTGGCCAGGTCGTCGAGGAGTTCGATGGGAGCTTTCCCGAGACACCTGCTGAATTACAGGAGCTCCAGGGTGTCGGGCCCTACACCGCGAACGCGGTGGCGAGCTTCGCGTTCAACAACGGCGACGCGGTCGTGGACACCAACGTCAAGCGCGTGCTCTACCGGGCGTTCTCGGTCCCCGACGACGACACGGCCTTCGAGGAGGCGGCAGAAGCGCTCATGCCGGACGGCGAATCGCGGGTCTGGAACAACGCGGTGATGGAGCTCGGCGGCGTGGCCTGCGAGAAGACGCCCGCGTGCGATACGGCCGAGTGCCCGTGGCGCGAGTGGTGTGACGCCTACGCGACCGGCGACTTCAGCGCGCCCGACGTCCCCACCCAGTCGGCCTTCGAGGGCAGCCGCCGGCAGTTCCGGGGCCGCGTGGTCCGGGTGCTCGGCGAGTACGACTCCCTCCCGCTCTCTGAACTCGGTCCTCGAATCCGAGTCGATTACACCCCCGACGGCGAGCACGGCCGCGAGTGGCTTTCGGACCTCCTGTCGGACCTCGCGGACGACGGTCTCGTGGCGCTCGACACCGACGGCGAGACCACCGCTCGGCTTCGACAGTAGTTCGTTTCCCCGGACACCGAACCAGCGCGATTTTTGTTTCCGGGTGTCTCCGAACGACCGATGACCGAGCCCCCACACGTCGTCGCGCTCTGTGGCAGCCTCCGGGAGGCGAGCTACACCCGGATCGCGCTCGAACACGCGCTCGCGGAGGCCGAGCGCCTCGGCGCGAGCACGGACCTGATCGACCTCCGTGACGTCGATCTCCCGATATTCAACGCCGACGACCGCGAGGCCGGCGACGCGCTCGCGATGAAGGAACGGATCCGACGGGCCGACAGCGTCATCCTCGGGACCCCTTCCTACCACGGCTCGTACTCCTCGGTGCTGAAGGCCGCCCTCGACTACTGTGGCTTCGACGAGTTCGAGAACACGACGGTAGGATTGCTGAGCGTCGCCGGCGGCGCGTTCCCCATCACGCCGCTCGATCACCTCCGGTCGGTGGCGCGGGCGCTCAACGCGTGGGTGATTCCCCACCACGCCGCGGTGCCGAAGGCCCGCAACAAGTTCGAAGACGGCGCGCTCGTCGACGAGTCCTCGCGCGAGCGGGTGGCGACGCTGGGCCAACGGTCGGTGGAGTACGCGAACATCGAACCCGACCCGCCGAGCATCGAGAGCACCGAGAATCCCGGCGCGGACGATTAGCTCGACCATCGAAACCCCAATACTGACGGGCGTGTAACCCTCGCGAGTGACGCAGTGGGTCGAGAATCCGACTGGCGGGCGCGACAGGGGACCGATAGCGCTCGCGCGCGCGTGGCTCGAAGTCCTCGTTCGCCCTCGCCGGTTCTTCGCCACGGGGGTCGCGCCCGGCGACCAGGCCCCTGGCCTCGTCTTCGTCGGGTGCGTGGTCGCGGTCGAGGAATGCTCGCGGTTCCTCCTCGTTCCCGGCGCGCTCCCGGTGATCGCAGACCAGCGACTCGCCTCGCTCGTGCTCGTGCTCGTCCTCGCGGTGGGCCTGGTCGCGCCGCTCGCCCTTCACTTCGCGGCCGCGCTCTGTACCCTCGCGCTCACACTTCTCGTCCCCGAGCGCGCCGGGATCAGCGAGACGGTCCAGGTCATCGCCTACGCGACCGCCCCCTGTCTCCTCGCGGGCCCACCGATCCCGCTCCTCAGGGTCGTCTGTGCGGTCTACGGCGCGGTACTGCTCGTCGTGGGTATCGGAGAAGTCCACGAAACCAGTCTCCTGCGGGCCGCGCTCGCCGCAGCGGTCCCCGCGGCCTTCGTCTTCGGCTACGCCTTCCGCGGGTTCGCGGCCGCGGGAACCCTGCTCGGACTCGGCTAGCGACTCAATCGAGCGCTCCGCCAGCCACGCCGCTCGACTGGGCGCGCCAGAGCCGCGCGTACGACCCCTCGGCGTCGAGGAGTTCGTCGTGGCTCCCGCGCTCTTCGATCGTCCCGTCCCGGAGTACGAACACCCGGTCGGCGTCCGTCACGGTCGAGAGCCGGTGGGCGATCACGAACGTGGTTCGGTCCGCGGTGAGACGGTCGAGCGAGCGCTGGATCGCGGCCTCCGTCTCGGTGTCGACGTCCGAGGTCGCCTCGTCGAGCACGAGCACCGGCGGGTCCTGGAGCATCGCCCGCGCGATGGCGAGGCGCTGGCGCTGCCCCCCGGAGAGTTTGACGCCGCGCTCGCCGACCCGGGTGTCGTAGCCCTCCGGGAGCGCGGTGATGAACCCGTGTGACTCGGCGGCTCGCGCGGCCTCACGTATCTCCTCGTCGGCCGCGTCGAACGCGCCGTAGCGGAGGTTCTCGGCGATCGTGCCGTCGAAGAGGTAGGTGTCCTGGGCGACGTAGCCGATAGCCTCGCGGAGCGATTCGAGGGTCAGGTCTCGAACATCGTGGCCGTCGAGCGCTATCGAGCCCTCGTCGACGTCGTAGAGCCGCATGAGGAGTTTGAGGAGGGTGGACTTGCCCGCGCCCGTCGGCCCGACGAGCGCGATGGTCTCGCCCGGTTCGGCCGCGAACGAGACGTCGTCGATCACGACCTCCTCGTCGTAGCCGAAAGTGACGTTCTCGTAGGTCACTTCACCCGACGGATCGCGGAGGGCGGTCGCGTCGTCGGCGTCGGTGATGGTCGCGGGGATGCTCATGAGACCGAAGACGCGCTCGCTCGACGCCCGCGCGTTCTCGTACTGGTCGATGATCGTCGAGACCTCCGAGAGGGGCGTGACGAACCGCTGGCTCATCAGGAGGAAAGTCACGAAGGTCCCGGTGGTCAGCGTTCCGGAGAGAAAGAGCGGGGCCTCGCCGGTGGCGAGCCACCACCCGCCGACGACGAACGTCGCGCCGAAGGAGAGGCCGGCGAGGAGCTCCATTCCCGGTCGGTAGAGGTAGTTGAGCCGGAGCATCGCCATCGTCCGCTCGAAGTAGGTGTAGGAGGCGTCGGTGACGCGTCCGGTCTCGTACTCCTCGGTCCCGGTGGTCTTGACGAGACCGATGCCGCTTAGACTGTTTTCGAGCCGGGTGTTGAGCGCGCCGACGGCCTTGCGCTGGGCGACGTAGCGCGGTTCGACCGCGCGCATGAACCACCGGGTGAGCAGCGCCATCGCGGGCACCGCGACGAGGGTGACGAGCGCGAGCTGGGGGTTCATCCAGACCAGGATCGCGGCGATACCGCCGATCATCACCACGAGCCGAGCCGAATCGTGGAGCGCGTCGTCGAGGAACCGTTCGAGGTTCGTCGCGTCGTTGTTGAGTATCGCCATCACCTCGCCCGTCTGCTTGTCGTCGAAGAAGGGCATATCGAGGTTCTGCATCTTCGCGTAGCAGTCGGTCCGGACGTCGTGCATCACCCGGTGGGCGAAGTTGTTCGCGGTCACGCCGTAGACCCAGGTGAACACCGCCGTCACGAGGAAAGCCCCGACGATCAGGCCGACCGAGAGCGCGAACTGGCCGCCGTCGGTGGTCGGCAGCCACGTTTGGGGCACGAACGGGAGTTCGTAGGGCGCGCCGGAGCCCGAGGCCGGGAAGACCGCGTCGATGGCGATTCCGAGGACGAGCGGCGGGAGGAGGCTCGCGCCGCGGGCGATCACGTTCGCGGTCATCCCCGTGGCGAACCACGCCCGGTGGTCGAGACCGTAGTCGGCGAACAACCGATAGATCGGCCGTTCGACCGCGTCGCGATACTCGTCGAAGACGCTCTCCCCACCCGTCGACATTCGTCAGGCCTACCCGCCGAACGAGCAAAAACACCCGACATTCACCCCGTTCGGCCGACCCCTCGAAACGGGTCGTGCGGACGTCTATGTAGCACAATATATAGTCGAGAGGAAGACTTGATAGTCCTGCGTGAGCTTCGGACCGGCATGGAACGCGGTTCCGTCGAGCGAGTCCCGCCGGCGACGACGCAACGGTCGGACGACCTCCTCTCGATCGCCCACCGGGGCTTCGCGGGCATCGCCCCGGAGAACACCATCGCCGCGATGCGGGCGGCCTGCGGGGATTCGGCGGACGGGCCGGGCGCGGACATGGTCGAGATCGACGTCCAACCGGCGGCGAACGGCGAGCCGGTGGTCTTTCACGACCTCACGCTGGGCCGGCTCACCGACGTCCCGCCCGCCGACCGACGCCGACGGGTGTCCGAGACCCCCCTCGAAACCCTTCGAAACTACTCGGTGCTCGGGAGCGACGAGCGGGTGGCGACGTTCGCCGAGGTGCTCGACGCACTGCCCGCGGACGTCGGGGTGAACGTCGAACTCAAGCACCCGGGGACCGGCCAGCCGCGCCGCGAACTCGACCCCCGCGACCGGAGCCGGGGCCGCGACCGCTGGAGCCCGCTCGTCGAACGGGTGGTTCGGGCGCTCGACGACCACCGCAACGCAGCGCTCGTCTCGTCGTCCTACGAGGGCGCGCTGGCCGCGATGCGCGACGTCGCCCCGGAGACGCCGCTCGCCTACCTCTTCTGGAACTCGATCGAGGCCGGGCTCGCGGTCACGGAGCGCTACGACTGCGAGGCGGTCCACCCCTCGCTGGACATGGTTCGGGGGACGGACCTCTTCAACTCGGGCTACGTCCCGACCGGACCGTTCGTCGACGTCGACCTCGTCGAGCGGGCGCACGAGACGGGCCGGCCGGTCAACGTCTGGACCGTCACGGACTGGCACCAGGCCAGCCAGCTCCGGGCCGCCGGCGTCGACGGCCTCATCGCCGACTACCCGGGACTCACGCGGGCCACGCCGCCCCGAACCGCGACCGACGCCGGCCGGTCGGCTCCCGACGCGTCGGCAGCGATGTCGAACGACTGACCGGTCTTTACAGGAAGTCGTCGAGGTCCGCGACGCTTTCGGCAACCAACGTCGGTGCGAGCGGGCTCGTCTCGACCGCCTCCCGCGTGGCGTCGCCGGTGAGCACACAGACCGACTCGCAGCCGAGGCGCTCGGCGAGGCGGATCTCGGTTCCGAGCCGGTCGCCGACCACCGCGACGTCGGCGGGCGAGAGGTCGTGGTCGTCGAGCACGTGGTCGAGCATCCGTGGGTCGGGTTTCCCGAACACCCGGTCGGGCTCCTCGCCGGTCGCGGCGGCGACGAACGCGCCGATCGACCCGCAGTCGGGGATCGGGCCGTCCGGCGTCGGACAGACCATGTCCGGGTGGGCGAGCAGGAACTCCGCGCCGTCCTGGATCGCGAGCGAGGCGCGTCTGGCCTTCTCGTAGGTGAGTTCGGTGTCGAAGCCGACCACCACCGCGTCGGGCTCGTCGGCCTCGACCGTCAGCCCCGCGTCCGTCATCGCGCCGCGCATCGCACGCGTGCCGACGACGTAGGCGCTCGCGGCCTGCTCGTCGAGGTACTCGATCACACCGTCGGTCGAGAGCACGATGTCGGCCTCGTCGGCGGGGATCCCGAGTGAACCCAGTTTCTCGGCGTAGGCGGTCTTCCAGCCCGAGGAGTTGTTCGAGAGGAAGTACACGTCGACGCCGGCCTCGCGGAGCGATCCGACGACCCCGTCCGCGCCCGACAGGAGGTCGTCGCCGAGGTAGAGCGTGCCGTCGAGGTCGAAGAAGACCGCGCCCTTCTCGCGCAGGGCCGAGAGCGGCGAGAACACCCGGTCGGCCCGGTGGAGGTCGTCGAAGTCGTCGACCTCGACCCATCGCGCGCCCGCGATGTCGAGGGGTTCGACGTCGTGGTCGCCGGGCGCGAGGNCGTCGAAGTCGTCGACCTCGACCCATCGCGCGCCCGCGATGTCGAGGGGTTCGACGTCGTGGTCGCCGGGCGCGAGGAGTGCGTCGATGGCGACCTCGGTCCAGTCGCCGGTGTCGGCCGCGAGCCGCTCCTCGATCTCCTCGAACAGTCGGGTCGAGAAGTCGGCGGAGAACCGGTAGGCGTCGATGCTCGTGGCATCGGCCTCGGCCGCGTCGACGTCCTTCGAGAGGTGTTCGACCCGGTTTCGGCTATCGAGGGTGAGCTTCATCGACTCCTCGTCGTAGGTGTCGGTGTCGCACGCGATGGCGCTGCCGGAGCCCGTGGCGAGTTCGGCGGCGACGCGGGGGTCGAACACCACGTCGCCGTTCGAGAGGCAGAACGCCTCGCCGTCGACCGCCTCACGGGCGAGCGACAGCGAGTACATGTTGTTGGTGGTGTCGTAGTCCTCGTTCTCGATCACCGTGATCTCGAGTTCGGGGCGTTCGGCCGCGACCGCCGAACACAGTTCGCGGACGTCGTCGGCGAGATAGCCCGCGACGACCACGACCTCGACGATGCCGGCGTCGGCGTAGGCGTGGAGCTGGTGGGCGAGGATCGGTCGTGATCCGATCGTCACGCAGGGCTTTGGCTGGTCGGCGGTCACGGGGCGGAGCCGGGAACCGACCCCGGCCGCGAGCACCACTGCCGTGCCTATCGGGGTGGATACTGCAGCAGTCATACTGCCGATTTCGGGTCATTCATTGTAGGTGTTCGCCCTGACTGTGAAAGCAATAGATTCTTGGCCTATTCTATGGAGATCTTCGAACCCGCTTGTTTTCGTGGCCCCGAACGGTTCGGAAAACGCGTTCCGCGCGGTCGGGCCGGGTGTCACAGAACCGCTCGCGGACCCGGGCGCGCTCGGCGGCGAACCCGTCCGCCTCGGCCCCGAGGGTCCGGTCGAGGGCCGCGAGGAGCTCCGGGTTCGTTCGGGCGACCGGGCCGGGCGTGACCTCGTCGTAGTCGAAGTAGAAGCCCCGCTCGGCCCGGTAGCGGTCGAGGTCGGGCGCGTAGAACAGGACGGGTCTATCGAGCAGGAGGTAATCGAAGAACACCGAGGAGTAGTCGGTGAGCAGCGCGTCGGCGAGCGGCAACAGCGCGTGGCTGTCGACGCGCTCGGGGAGCCCGCGGATCCGGTCGCCGGCGAGCGTGCCGGGTTCGAGCGGTTCGTTCGGATGGGGTTTGACGAGGAGGTACGCGTCGTGGCGTTCGAGGAGTTCGTCGAGGGCGGCGGTGTCGAGCGTTTCGAAGACGCTCTCGCCCGAATCCCGGAAGGTCGGGAGCGAGAGAACGAGTCGGTGCTCGGCGGCGAGCGCCTCGACCGCCCGGAGGCTGGCACCGTCGAGACCGATGTCGTCGTCGGCTATCGACCCGACCAGCGCGTCGTTGCGCGGATAGCCCGTGACGGCGAGGACTTCGGGGTCGATATGGAGCCCCGAGACGAAGGCGGGGATCATGGCCTCCGCGGGTATCGTGATGCGATCGAGCACGTCGTGGGCGTAGGAGTGGGCGAGGCGAACGGGCAGGGGTTCCCCGGGGAAGTGCGAATCCCACGAGATGTGTTTCAGTGGCGTGCCGTGCCAGAGCAGGACCGCACGCGCGCCGCCCGAGAGCGCGAGGGTCACGTCCCGGAGCCCGTGGGTGACACAGACGACCCCGGCCCGGAGGTTCGCCCGGAGGCCGCGCAACGACCGGGTGTGGTGGGCCTCGTAGCCCCGGGCGCGAAGCGTCTCGACCACCTCGGGGTCCGTCGAGAGCCAGACCGCCCGGATCTCGGGGTGGTTCGCCGCGACGTGGAGGTAGAGGTACTTCGCGTTGTCCGCGAACCCCTGGCCGCTCCGCGTCCCGAACACCCACAGATCCGGGTCACGGGTGAGCGGGAGGCGCGCGACGACCCAGTGGCAGAGACAGCCGATGACGAGAAACGCGCGGTCGAGCGCCGCGCGGAGACGTTGCTGCATCGTGTGAATCCGCGGCGGTCGCCGCCAAAGCCCCACCGATACGACGATCACGGAACGCGCTCATCCGTATCGGTCGTTCACGTCCGCTACAGGACGGGGTCGGCGTGACGACCCTGGCTCGTCCCTCAGGCGATCCGCGAGCCGCCGTCGACCCAGACCTGCTCGCCGGTGACGTAGTCGGCCCCCTCGCTGGCGAGGTAGAGGTACGCGCCCGCGAGGTCCGATGGCCGGCCCGCGCGCGTCGGCGGTGTCCTCCCGTCGCCACCCACCGATTCCTCGGCCCGTTCGGACCAGCCCTCGGTGATCTCGGTGGCGACCGGTCCCGGCGCGACGCTGTTGACCCGGATGTCGTACTGGGCGAGTTCGAGCGCCGCGCTCCGGGTGACCATCCGGATCGCGCCCTTCGTCGCGGCGTAGTGGGCGTGCTCCCAGTCGGGCATACTGGCGGTCGAGGAGGCGGTGTTGACGATACACCCCGGCTCGCCGCGCTCGATCATGTCGTTCGCGGCGGCCTGCGTCCCGAAGAAGGTCCCCACGGTGTTCACCCGATGCACCCGTTCGAGGTCCTCGGGGCTCACCTCGCGAAAGCGCCGGCTGACGTGGACCCCGGCGTTGTTGATCATTACATCGACCCCGCCGAACTCGCGGGCGGCCTCGACGACGGATTCGATCTCCGCGGGGTCCGAGACGTCCGTCTCGACGTATTCGCTCTCGCCGCCGGCCTCGCGGATGGCTTCGTGGGTCGGCCGTTCGGCGTCGTGGTCCTTCGGCTCCGCTCGGACGTCGGCGTTGACGACCGTCGCGCCGGCCTCGCCGAACGCGAGCGCCACCGCGCGGCCGATGCCCGAACTCGCGCCCGTCACGATGACCGTCTCGTCGGCGAAATCGCCGGTGATCGTACCCATGGCAACACGACTCGCTCCGGGGGGTTAAGCGGTCGCGTTGGGTTCGGCGGTCCCTCGACGCGGCCGTCGGGTTGCCGGTAGCTGGAGGTTTTTAGCTCGGGGTCCACCACTCCGCGGTGATACACGCAGCCATCTACCACGGGCCGGGCGACATCCGCGTCGAGGAGGTCCCCGACCCCGAGATCGAGGAGCCGACGGACGCCGTGGTCCGGATCACCCATACGGCGGTCTGTGGCTCGGACCTCTGGTTCTACCGGGGCCACCGCGAGGAGATGCCCGAGGGCGCGGGGGTCGGCCACGAACCGATGGGGATCGTCGAGGAAGTCGGGGATAAGGTCCGGCACGTCGAACCCGGTGACCGGGTGCTCTCGCCGTTCTCGATCTCCTGTGGCGAGTGCGAGTTCTGCCGGAAGGGCCTCCAGACCTCCTGTGTGAACGGCTACGGCTGGGGCGGCGACCTCACCGGCGCACAGGGCGAGAAGGTTCGCGCGCCGCACGCCAACGGCACGCTCGTGAAGGTCCCCGAGCGCTACGCCGACGACGAGGGCGTCCTCGAATCGCTCCTGCCGCTCACGGACGTGATGTGTACGGGCCACCACGCCGCCGTCAGCGCGGGCGTCGAGGCGGGTGACACGGCCATCGTCATCGGTGACGGCGCGGTCGGGCTGTGTGGCGTGCTCGCCGCGAAACGCCTCGGGGCCGAGCGCGTCATCGCGATGGGCCACCACGAGGACAGGCTCGAAATCGCCGAGGAGTTCGGCGCGACGGAGGTCATCTCCGCGGAGGGCGAGGAAGCCATCGAGGCGGCCCGCGAGACGACCTACGGCGGCGCGAACCACGTCCTCGAATGCGTCGGGATGGAATCCTCGATGGAGACCGCCGCGGAGGTCGCACGTCCGGGCGGCACCATCGGCTACGTCGGCGTTCCGGCGGGTGTCGAGACCACCGACTTCGTCGCCACGATGTTCGGGAAGAACGTAGGCCTCGAAGGTGGCGTCGCGCCGGTGCGTCGCTACGTCGACGACCTGATGGCCGACGTGCTCCAGGGCACCCTCGACCCCTCGCCGGTGTTCACGAAGACCGTCGATATCGAGGGCGTGCCCGAGGGCTACGAGGCGATGGACGAGCGCGAGGCGGTGAAGGTGATGGTCAAGAACGAATAGAGCCAGAAAGCCGCTTATCTATCTCTGGACACTGATTTCTTCGTGTTAGCACAGTATGAACCTTCAGTGGATAACTAACGAAGTTATCTCGTGGCTCATTGCCCACGGTTTTCAGCCAAACAATCGAGAGTGGGTGGGGCTAATTCTGCTCGTGACGTTTGCGGCATTCGTCATCTGGAACACTCAATCGCGCTCGGCCCTATTTTCAGCAATTAAGGTGGCCACTGGTCGCAAGTTGCTCGCTCTTTGGGCGATCTACATTCTATGGCTGATATTGTTCGTACTGGTAGCAGATATGGTTGGCATTTGGAATCCAGTACTGACAAAAGACACATTCATCTGGGGAGTATCCTCAGGTCTTGTACTACTGGGGAGTTTTACCGAAGCTACGAAGATTGCCTATCTCAAGGACAAGGCCACTGAGATTATAGGGGGTATCGTGATAATCGAATATTTCATGAATCTGTCGCCCTTCTCAATTCCGATCGAGTTCGTTCTGCAAGTAGTACTGCTAATCGCTATTGTTCTTCCGGCCGGTGCAAGCAATTCTCAAGAAGAAGATATCGCATCTAAAGTAAGAATATGGACTTTGACCATCGCATCGGCTGTTGTTGTGATCCATACCTTACGAACTGCTGATATATTGTGGGGTGCAGTAGATTGGCAGCTATCGGTTGTCAAGATGGTTTGGCCTATGCTATTGGGTCTGTGGATGTTGATACTCACATTTCCTCTCTCGATCTACGCAGCCTACGAAGAAGTATTTCTTCGGATAGATATCTGTAGGAGTGATAGCTCAAAAGCGTGGAGAGCAAAAATTGGTGTCGTGTTAGCGTTAGGTATCCGGCTCAAATCGATACGAGAAGCAGCGAAGGGAGGGGGTATGGCGTACGATGTAGCTCATACGAATTCCATTGGTGCTGCTTACGAGGAGGCTAAACGCCACAGGTTAGAAGATGAGAGCTGAGGAAAACCCACCCGAAGAGAAAACTACTCTGGTCCGTCAGTGTGCCTGTCAAGCGCCTCGTCGACCAGCGCAGCAACTTCTTCAACGACATCCTCGTCGGCGGGCTGGTGCGGAAAGCGAACGTGTCCGGCCGGCACGTCGCGGTGGGCCATCGCCGCCTTGAGGCCGGGGACACCGTACCGGGCGGTGACCGCCTGATTGAGCGCGACCAGATCGGCGTTGAGCGCGCGTGCGGCGGCGCTGTCGTCGGCTCGCTGGTGGTACACGTCCGAAACGAGGTCGGGGACCACGTTGGCGAGCGCCATGACGCCGCCGTCGCCGCCGGCGTCGAGCGCCGGTGCGAGGAGGGCACCAGTTCCAACGAGGAGATCGAACTCCGGCCCCGCGAGGCGGCGCTCGCGCTGGAACGCGATCATGTCGCCGGTCGAGTCCTTCAGCCCGGTGACGTTCTCGTGGTCGGCCACCGTCCCGACCGTCTCCGGGTCGAGCGAGACGTCGGTCTTCGCCGGCACGTTGTAGAGGTAGATCGGGAGCGGGCTCTCGTCGGCCAGCCGACGGTAGTACGCTGCGAGCGCCGCCTGGTCGTGGTCGAAATAATAGGGTGTGACGACCAGCGCGGCGTCGGCCCCCGCGTCCGCCGCCCGCCGTGTCTGCTCGCGCGTCTCCTCGAATCCCGGATGGCCGGTGCCGGCGAGCACGGGCACCGAGACCTCGTCGGCGACGATCGCCGTCACCGTCGCCCGTTCTTCGAGGGTCATGAGCTCCGATTCGCCGTTCGAGCCACACGGGACGACGAAGTCGACACCACAGTCGACCACCCACGACGCGACCGCTCGGAGTTTCGCTTCGTCGATCGCTCCCCCCTCGTCGAACGGCGTCACCAGCGGTACACCTACACCTTCCATGCTCTACCCCTCGTCCGCTCCCGCTATAGTACTCGTGACTGGTCTCCCTCGACGATCACTCCTCGTCGTCGGTCGATTCGAGCGCAGGGTCGTGCTTCTCGTACCACTCGGTGAGCTGTTCGAGCCGATGGAGCGCGCGGTCGGGGTCGCCGACGTTGTGGTGTTCGTCGGGATAGACCACGAGCTTCGCGTCGACGCCCCGCTTGCGCGCACTGACGTAGAGCTGTTCGGACTGGCTGGGCGGGCACCGCCAGTCCTGGTCGCCGGCCATCACCAACAGGGGTGTCTCGATGTTCCCGGCGTCCCTGATGGCCGAGGCGGCGTCGTAGGTTTCCTTGGCCTCCCACGGCAGCCCGAACTCGTTGACGAGCCCGACCTGGGTGTCGTCGGTCCCGAAGACCGACCGGAGGTCGTAGATGCCGTGTTCGGGTGCGGCGGCGGTCAGGAGGTCGGTCTGTGTCACGAGGAACCCCTGGGCGATGCCGCCGTAGGAGACCCCGCGGCCGAACACCCTGTCCGGATCGGCCCACCCGCGCTCGCAGAGCGCCTCGATACCGGCGGCGATGTCCTCGACCTCGACGGTGCCCCACTGCCCCCGGAGTTCCTCCGCGAACGCCCGTCCGTAGGAGGCTCCACCGCGGTAGTTGGGACAGACCACGACGTAGCCGCGGCTGGTCCACGCCGCGTACTCGAAGTCGAACTCGGGCACGTCGTAGTGGACCGGCCCGCCGTGGATCGAGACCACCAACGGGTGGGGCTCGGGGTCGTCGGGGTCAAACCCCGGCGGCAGGTACGTGACGGCGTCGATCTCGTGACCGGCGCTCTCGTAGCGCACCCGCTCGCAGTCGGGAAACGAACCCCCGTCGAGCAGCTCCTCGTTCACCGCGGTGAGCGCCTCGAAGGCGTCACCGCCGGCCGATTCGAGGTCCGCGAGGCTCGCGGTGTGGAGGTCGACGCCCGCCGAGGGGTGACTCACCAACGCGACCAACGTTCCCGCGGCGAGGTCGAACGTCTGGAGGGTCCGGTGCTCGACCGGGTCGGGAAAAACACGCTCGGGGGGCGCGCCGTCGGGATGGGCACGAACGAACCGGACGTCGGCCTCGTCGGCGATGGCCGTCAGAACCGTTCCGTCGTCCCACCGGAGCGGCGCTTGCCGAGTGGGCCGCCGGTCCAGGTCGGGGGTCAGCGACTCGTAGCCGTCGCCGTCCCACACGTAGACCTGGCCGGGGACGGCGCTGTTCTCGGGGTCGCTGCCGACGAACGCGAGCCGGTCGCCGTCGGGGTGCCACTCCGCGCCGCCGACGACCAGGTCGCTCTCGGTGAGGCGGGAGAGGTCGGTACCGTCGGGCGCGACGGTGTAGAGGTCCATCACCGCGTTGTCGTCGGGCCGTTCGGTCCGATTCGAGAGGAAGGCGATCCGGTCGCCCGCGGGGCTCCACGCGGGCTGGAGGCCGCTCATCGGTTCGTAGGCCCCACCGCCGTAGGCCTCGTCGAGGCGCGTCGACTCGCGGGTCTCGACGTCGACCACGAAGAGGTAGCTCGTCACCGAATCCAGCCAGCCCGCGCCGTCGGCTTTGTGCTGGAGGCGTTCGGTCTCGATCGGTCCGTCCCCCTCCCGACGGGCGTCGAGATACTCGCGTTCCTCGTCGGTCGGGTCGCGCGCCGAGACCACGACCCGCTCGCCGTCGGGCCCCCAGTCGAACTCCCGAACCCCCTCGTCGCGGTCGGTGACCTGCCGCGCGTCGCCACCGAGTTCGAGGTCGAAGACCCAGACCTGGGACTTCGGTTCGTCGCCGTTCTCGCTCGGCTCCGTCCCGTCCTCGTCGGTATCGCCCGATGTGACCGCCAGCCCGACGTCGTGCTCGCGCACCGCGAGCACCCCGAGTTTCGTGCCGTCGGGGCTCCACTGCGGTGACCCGGCATCCGAGGCGCGGGTCAGTCGGTGGGGCGGTCGGCTCCCGTCGGTCGGCACCACGAAGACCGACGTGTGACGCTCGTCGTCGGTCCGACTCGACTCGCGGGCGACGAACGCGGCGTGGTCGCCGTCGGGCGAGAGCGCGACCGCCGTGATGGTCGTCACGTCGTAGACCGAATCGAGCGGTATCGGGTCCGTCATCGTGGATCGTCACCACACCACGGGTATTACGCTGTCCCTTCCCCAACGCCCTCTATCGACGCGCTCCGTCGACATCCCCGACGGTTCGGTGAGGAACCTGCGACACCCCGCAATCGTTCCGGATCCGAACCGAGTTCACAGTAGCCCTCCTGAGAGAAGGGAGCGTAGCTTCAAGTCGCGGGCATCGAACGGTCGGCTGTAATGGCGCAGTCCTTCCACCCACGGGCCCCTCGACCCATCACTGGCGCTCTCACTCCCCATGTCTCGGTCTGAGCCCTCCCCATCGGACGATGGCGAATCGCTCCATCGGGCGTACATGCTGGGTGTTCGGATCGTCGAGTGTTACCCGACCAACGCCGACGGGGTCCGATACCGATTCGAAGCGCCACACCACACGGGAATCACCTTCGAGAACCCGGAGACGGCCGAACTCTACGCCGACGTCTACTTCGACGTCAACGGCTTCGAGGAGGCCGGCACCGGTGATCGGGGTGTTCCGCCCGAGATCATCCAGGCCGGCCGCGACACCCTCGTGGCGTACTTCCTGACCCAGCCGGGCACCGACGTCAACTGGGTGGCGTCGTTCTACGGGGTGAAACCGGAGAAGGTCCGGCGGTACGCCTCCCGGGTCGAAAAGCGGGCGGCGGGGATCCGGGAGGGCGCGAAAGAGCGCGGTATGGAGTAGCCGACAACCCGTTTTCGACCCCGGTATGCTGACCTCGTGTGATCACCATCCGACGCCGAGTCCCGACCGTCGCCCTCGCGAGCCACCGGACCACTACGTAGCACTCATAGCCGTTCGTTCGGGTCGGTATGTCTCCGGTGTTTATGCCGCGAAGCTACTTCCCTCGGGCCTTTGCGTGACCATTCGCATGGTCGAATTTACGCGGCGGAAGCTGATGGCGACGTCGGTCGCGGCCACGCTCGGTGCCAGTGTGGTCGGCACGGCGAGTGCGGAACACTCTGAAGAAGTCGAAGAGACGAATACGCCGGGGGCCCCGAGTGTCGAGGGCGAACTCAAGCGTTTCTCGACGACTGCCTTCGGTGCCGAGGTGACGGGACCGTTTGTATTCGACGACGGCGGGCTGCTCTACAGCCTCCAGCACCCGAGCGAGGAGAACCCCGAACCGTTCGACCGGGCCGGCATCGGCTACTTCAGCGGTTTCAATTTCGAACTCGACGGCGACAACGACGACTTCGAGGAGGTCTCGACACCTCAGACCGAGGACGAGCAGGGACGCGTCCGGGCGGGCAACGGCGAGTACACGTTGCTCGCACGGGGCCGCGAGCCGATCAACGGCGGCGCGGAACGCCTCGGCGTGACCCAGACGCCCGACGGAACCGACATCGTCCGGGCGGACGCCGCCAACGCCGAGCCCGAACGGAAGAACCGCCCCTACTTCGCGGGCACGCAGTACGGGCTGGCCGCGAGCAACCCCGACTGCAACCAGTTCGTCCCCACGGACGACGGTACCGCGGGCTACCTCTTCACCAACTGGGAGAACAGCCCCGGAAACATCTCCCGGATACCGATCAGCCAGGACGACGACGGCGAGTGGGAGGCTGACCTGGAGAACGCGATCAACCTCGCGAACACCGACGCCCTCCGCGACCTCGGCGGCACGCGCATCAACTGCTACGGCGACCGCAGCCCGTGGAACACGATGATCTCCTCGGAGGAGAACTACGCCCAGCCGCGCGTCTCGCTCACGCACACGGTGGGCGACATCGTCGAGGCCGACAGCGGAAAGGGCCTCGTCGGTGGGTGTCAGTTCTGGAACCGACCGAACCCCAACGGTATCGGCGAGGCGATCGTCGAGTACTACGGTGAGGACGAGGCCTTCGAACCGCAGGGCTACTGGGCGCTGACGGGCGTCGAGTTCCTCGCGTACTACCTCGGTGCCGAACAGGTCGACCAGCCCGACGCCGACCAACCCGACGAGGAGACGCTCAGCGATACGACGCCGATCGTCGACGTCTACCCCAACCCGTACCGCTACGGCTACCACGTCGACGTCCGCGAGCCGACGGCCGACGAACCCCAGCCGGTCAAGTACTACGTGATGGGCCGAGCGGCGTGGGAGTCGCCGAACGTCCAGGCCGACGAGCGAACCGTCTACGGCTGTTCGGACGGCGACAGCAAGGGCATCTACAAGTTCGTCGCCGACGAGCCGATCCCGAGCTACGAGGACCCGATGGACGTCGCAGGGACTCTCTACGCCCCGAAGATCACCAACGACGCGGCCTCGGCCCCCGAGACCGGCAAGCGCAACTCCCCGGCGGACGTCGATCTGGAGGTCGAGTGGATCGAGCTCGGACACGCGAGCAACGCCGAGGCCGAGGCGTGGATCGCCGACTACGACGACGTGACCCAGGAGGACTACCTCGCGCACGCCGAGACCGACTGGGAGGACGACCCAGAGGCGGCGCTCGAAGAGGCCGACAAGGCCGTCATCGAGAACGGCAACCGGAACTACATCACCAACGAGGAGATCGTCGAGTGGGCCGCCCAGTTCGAGGCGCACGGCCCGGACGGCGTCGACGAGGAGCTCCGGAGAGTCCCCTTCTTGGAGATGCGAGCGGCCGCAAAGGAGATCGGCGCGTCCATCGAGTTCAACAAGGCGGAGGGTGTCGACAGCGTCGACGGCGCTCAGCCCGGCGACTTCGTCTACTTCGGGATCTCCGAGTTCAACGACGACATGGCCGACGACACGGGCGATCTCCGGATGGACCGCGTCGACGGCGGCGTGGTCTACCGCGCGGAACTCGAAGCGGACTACAACGTCTCGACGCTCGAACCGGTCATCGTCGGGCCCGACTTCACCGACCCGCCCGCCGACGCCGACGACGCGCTGCGCAACGTCGACAACGTCTACGCGATGGACGACGGCCGGCTGATCTGCTGTGAGGACGGCTTCGGCGGCCCCGCCCGTTCGTACCCCAACGACGGGCTGTACGTCTACGACCCCGACCCCGATGGCGAGAGTGGCGACGATGACGATATGGGCTTCCACACCCCGCCGGCGGACGACCCGCTGAACGCCCGCTTCCGGGATTGCTGTGCCAACACCGTCGACACGCCGCCGGAGAACGGGATCCTCAACCTCGACCTCGTCTACGGCGCGTACGAAGGGCCGTATGACGTCGAGATCACCTCACCGGAGCTCTCTGAGTCGGAAATCGACGAGATCACCTTCGACAACGCCGACGACGACCCGTACGACCTGACCCGCGACGACATCGTTGGGATGGACGTCTCCGACGTCCCGGCCGGCGAGTACGAGTTCACCGTGAGCGTCGTCGACGCGGACGCGACGGCGATGGTCTCCTTCGAAATCGAGGACTGAGCGCTGTCCGTCCGACACACCGACCCACGCTTTTTTGATCGATGCGACGACGAGAACCATCGACGCCCGGCATCGACAGCAACGGGACTGTGATCGACGGCGGCGTAATGGATGAGAACCGATCCGTGAGCGATGGATTTCGACAACCGTTTTAGTCACCGGCCGTTGCCTCCGGTAATGGGTAGCTGTATCATCTGCGGCACCTCCACCGAGGGCTACATCTGCGAGAGCCACCAGGAGGACGTCGTCTTTGACTTCGAAGGATCGCACGCCAACCAACTCACCCCCGGACGCTTCTACCGCGGCTCGGTCGACGGCTTCGCCGAGTTCGGCGTCTTCATCGACATCGGCGACAGCGTGACCGGGCTCCTCCACCGAAGCGAACTCGACAGCCGGCTCGAAAGCCTCGATTGGGACTCCGGCGACGAGGTCTACGTTCAGGTCACCGACGTTCACGACAACGGCAACGTCGACCTCACGTGGTCGATCCGCCAGTCCGACCGCGAGTTCCGGGGCGCGCTCGTCGACACCCCGGAGGGCGACGAGCTCCCCGCGGAGGCCGACGACCCAAATGAAGACGCGGCTGCCGGGCGTCCGGTAGCCGACACCGCCGACGAATCCACCGACGCGGAATCGACGGCCGACCAGACGGAATCGACGGCCGCCGAAACGGAACCGACGACCGACCGAACCCGCACCGACGGCGACAGCCCGGTCGAGACGGCGTCGACCACCGATCCCGGCAGCGTGGTTTCCGACGCCGATGACACGACGTCCGATCCCGACGGTCAGGCTGCCGATGCGGGCGGTGCACAGCTCGTCGAACCCGAACCCGAGTCGGAATCGACCTCGGGGACCGAGTACGAGACGGTTCGCACCGACGACCTCGACGAGTACGTCGACGACTCGGTCCGCATCGAGGGCGAGGTCGCGAGCGTTCGCCAGACGGGCGGCCCGACGGTGTTCACCCTCCGCGACGAGGCCGGCACCGTCGAGTGTGCGGCCTTCGAGGAGGCGGGCGTCCGGGCCTATCCCGGCATCGAGGCCGGCGCGTTCGTCGCGGTCGAGGGTCACGTCGAGCGCCACCGGGGCGGTCTTCAGGTCGAATCCGACGACCTCTCGGTGCTCGACGAGTCGGGGCGCGAGGCGGTCGAGACGCGGATGGCGGACGCGCTCGCGGACGAGGCCGAGGTCGAGTCGGTCGATCTCCTCGCCGAGGATAGCGTTGTGGCGGACCTCACTAACGAGATCCGCGACCTCGCGGGGACCATCCGACGTGCGGTGTTGGAGTCCCGACCCGTCGTGGTGCGCCACGACGCGAGCGCCGACGGCTACCTCGCCGCGGCGGCCATCGAGCGCGCGACGCTGCCGTTCGTGGAGGCCGAACACGCCCGGAGCGACGCCGGCTACCACTACTTCGACCGACGGCCGCTCGCCGAGGGTGTCTACGACATGGACTCGGCGACGCGCGACGTCACGAAGATGCTCGACGCCCGCGAGCGCCACGACGAGGCGATCCCGCTGTTCGTCTTCTGTGGCGTCGGCGGGACGAGCGCCTCGTCCGATGGACTGTCCCTGCTCTCGGTCTACGACGCCGAGCGCGCGGTGCTCGACGTCGACGTCGAGGAGCACGTGGACGTGGACGCGTTCGTCGGGACGGACGGGGACGACACCACGGCGGCCGCGCTCGCGGCGAACGTCGCGGTCCACATCGACCCCGAGGCCCGCGAGGACCTCGCACACCTGCCGGCGGTGAGCTTCTGGGAACACACCCCGGCGGCCTACGCCGACCTCGCGGACGAAGCGGGCTACGACGCCGAGCGGGCGCGGGAGGTCCGCGAGGCGGTCGCGCTGGTCGCGAACTACCAGTCCTACGAGGACAAACGCGAGCTCGTTCGCGACCTCGTCTTCGAGGGCGGCGAGGCGCTCGCGGCGGCCTTCGCCTCGCGCTTCCGGACGAAACGCGACGCCGCCATCGAGACCGCACGCGCCCACCTCGACTACCGCGAGGTCGACGGGGGAACGATCGGAGTGCTCGACACCGACGCGTTCACCCACCGCTACGACTTCCCGCCGACCGCGCTGCTCTGTGACGAACTCCACCGCCGGACCCGCGAGGCGGCTTCGGTCCTCGTCGGCGTCGGCGAGGACGAACTGTTCGTCCGCGGCGACGTGGACATCCACGCCATCGCCGAGGAAACCGCCGAGCGCGTCCCCGACGCCGACGTCTCCGTCGGCGCGGCGCGTGACGACCGGCTCGAATTCCTGCTCGGCGAACGCGATGCGGTGCAGGAAGCGGTTCTCGACGTCGTGGCCGAGCAGGCCTAACCGGACGAACTCGCTTCTTTCGCTGTCGGATAGCCCTTCCCAGTCTCATCGCCAAGTGCACTCTAGCTGTTGTAACAAACGAGATACGACCTCGACGCGACGAAACCTCGGCTACGAAACTTCGAAGACACGCAACGTATCGCGTTTCGTACGTTCCGAGAAGCGCTGGTCCAGCCCGAGGTCGGTGAATATCCCCTTCCAGTTCCGGTAGTAGAGCGGGAAGTCGTCGTTGACGTAGTTCACGTCGCCGTGGTCCTCCGAGTCGCCGCCCTCGTTCTCGACGGTAACGAGCAGGTCCGCCGCGACGCGGGCCACCTCTTCGAAGACTCCGCTATTCTCCGGCGGGACGTGCTGGAGGGTCTCCACCGAGTAGACAACGTCGAAGGCGTCGTCGGGAAAATCGGGGAGGACATCCTCGATCGCGCCGGTGTGGAACGTGCCCGTCGCGGCCAGCTCGGGATACCGGTCGGCCATCGCCGCGAAGGACTCGTCGTTGATGTCGATGCCCGCCAGATCCGAAAAGCCCGCCTCCTGGAGGTGGGCGAGGTGTCGACCGGCGCTACAGCCGAGTTCGAGGATCGCAGCGTCCGCGGGGACGGCGGCCGTACAGACCTCGGCGAGGCGTTCGCTCGTCGCGTTGGCTCCCAGATGTGCGTAGTAGGCGGGTGAGAACTCCCCGGAACGTCCGGCCCAGCAACGGTGGTTCTCGGCCGGGTCCATACCCACCCTTCGGCGAGGGTGGTTAAATACTCGTCAGGATCGAACGGCGTCGGTGGTCGAAATCTACCAGAACTTCAGGTTGTCCTTCACGGCCTCGCGCTTCAACTCCTGGATGTGCTCGGTGAGTGGGATGTCCTTCGGGCAGACATCGGTACACGAGAACTGGGTCTGACACCGCCAGACGCCGTGTTCCTGTTCGAGGATGTTGAGGCGGTGTTCCTTCAGGTCGTCCTCCTCGCGTTCGTCCATCGCGAACCGGTAGGCCTTGTTGATCGCCGCCGGGCCGAGGTACTTGTTGTCGCCCGCCGCGATGTTACACGAGGACTGGCACGCGCCACACCAGATACACCGTGTGCTCATCTTGATCTTCTCGCGGTTCTCGCGGCTCTGGAGCTGTTCCTCGCCGTCGGGGGTCTCGCCCTGGAAGTAGGGTTCGACCGCGTGCATCTGGTCGTAGAAGTGCTCCATGTCGACCACGAGGTCCTTCTCGACGTCCTGGTGGGGCAGGGGTTCGACCCGTACGGTCTCGGCGTCGAGGTCCGCGACCTGGGTCTGGCAGCCGAGACGCTGTGAACCGTTGATGAACAGCGCGTCGGAGCCACAGACCGCCTGCCGACAGGAGTGCCGGAAGGTCAGCGTCGAGTCGTAGTGGTCGCGGGCGTAGATCAGGGCGTCGAGCACCGTCATGCCCTGCTTGAGCGGTACCCGGAACTCGTCGAACCGGGGTTTCGTCTTGCCCTCGACCTCGGGGTCGTAGCGGTAGACGACGAGGCTGACGTGCTCGCTTCCCTCGTCGGCCGTC
This sequence comes from Halococcus hamelinensis 100A6, assembly GCF_000336675.1. Lineage (NCBI taxonomy): Archaea > Methanobacteriati > Methanobacteriota > Halobacteria > Halobacteriales > Halococcaceae > Halococcus > Halococcus hamelinensis. The sequence goes on from NZ_AOMB01000015.1 coordinate 61,356, forward strand.
GACTCCGCGCGCGCCTCGCGCTCCTCGGCGTCGACCCGCTTGCGTTCGAGTCGGCGTTCCTGCGGGGAGTCGCCCTGTTCGCCCTCGGCGTCCGATTGCTGTATCTGTGTACTCATTGGTTGTGTCGGTTAGCTCATTCCCGTCATCGCGAGCGCGAGCCGAACGCCCTGGACTATCAGCGCTGCGCTGGCGACCACCAGCACGCCGGCGACGACCTTCTTCTGGGTCCCGTCGAGGCCCTGGTTCACGAGCGCGTTGTAGACCCCGTTGACACCGTGGAAGGTCGCGGTGATCAGAAACAGGATCATCGTCGCGAAGTAGCCCACCTGGCTCATCCGGAGGCTCGACCCCGCGAGGGTGATCTCGTAGGCGTGGTTCACGAAGTGGAGGAGCATGAAGTGGAAGGCGAGCACGACGATCAGGAACGCCGCCGTGACCCGCTGGAGGAACCACCGCCAGCCCCGTCGGTCGAACGAGGAGTACTGTTCGGCCATCTAGAAGGCCCCCGAGAGGAAGGTCGGGACGCTAGCTACGGCGATGATCCCGGTGAGGACCAGCGACGCGTAGAAGCTCTTGTCCTGGGATTCGAGTCCGACCCCCAGGTCGACGAACAGTAGTCGAATGCCGTTCAGGATGTGGAAGGCGGCCACCGCGAGCAGGCCGACCTCGAGGATGCGAACCAACAACAGCCCTTCGAGACTCTGGAGGGTCGTGTTGTAGGCGTTCGCCCCCGACATCGCCGTGCTCAGAACCGAGATGTGGACGAAGAGATAGCCGATCAGCACCCAGCCCGTAAACTTATGAAAAACCCAGGCCCACATCCCGGCGGAGAACTCCCGCCACCGGCCGAAGTCCTCCACGAGGCCCCGCTTGTACGACTGACTCATGCGTTCGGACTCTCGTACCCGCCGGGTTTAGTCGTTACGTACCCGGACAGGCGTTCCGTCGGCGACGACGTTCGCAACCACTATACCCGACTCGACTGTAACTCACCCAATGGACTGGACCGAGACGTACCGTCCGTCGACCCTCTCCGAGGTCCGGGGCAACAACAAGGCCCGCGACGCCCTCCGCGAGTGGGCCGAGACCTGGGAGGACCACCGCGAAGCCGTCATCCTCCACGGCGCGCCCGGCGTCGGCAAGACCAGCGCGGCCCACGCGCTCGCGAACGACATGAGCTGGCCCACGATCGAACTCAACGCCTCGAATCAACGGACGAAAGCCATCATCGAGCGGGTCGCGGGCGAGGCCGCCAAATCCGGTACCCTCTCGGGCGGCAGCGCGGGTCGGCGGCTCGTCGTCATGGACGAGGCCGACAACCTACACGGGAACGTCGACCGCGGCGGCTCGCGCGCGATCACGAGCCTCGTGAAGGAAGCGGGCCAGCCGATGGTGCTGATCGCCAACGAGTTCTACGAGATGTCGAACGCCCTCCGGAACGCCTGTGAGACCATCGAGTTCCGCGACGTCTCGGCGCGCTCGATCCGCCCCGTGCTCCGGGACATCTGCCGTCAGGAAGGCGTCGAGTACGAGGACGACGCCCTCGAAGCCATCGCCGAACACAACAGCGGCGACCTCCGAGGGGCGGTCAACGACCTCCAGGCGCTCGCCGAGTCCACCGAGAAGCTCACCGCCGACGACGTCGTGACCAGCGACCGCGACCGCACCACGGGGATCTTCGACTTCCTCGACGCGCTGATCAAGGAAGAGGACGCCGAGGGCGCACTCCGGATGTCCTACGACGTCGACGAGACCCCCGACGACCTCATCAACTGGATCGAGGACAACGTCCCGAAGGATTTCCATGGCGCGGAACTCGCCGACGCCTACGACAACCTCGCGAACGCCGACCGCTGGCTCGGCCGCGTGCGCGCGACCCAGAACTACTCCTACTGGCGATACGCGGGCGACGCCATGACCGCGGGCGTGGCCGCCTCGCGCCGCGAACCGAAGGGCGGCTGGACGCGCTACGGCCCGCCGAGCTACTGGTCGAAGCTCGGGCGCTCGCGCGGCACGCGCGACACGCGCGACTACATCGCCCAGCGGATCGCCGAGACCGCTGGCGTGAGCATGGCGAGCGCGCGCCGCGAGGTCATGCCCTACCTCGCGACGATGACCCACCACTGCACCAACCGCGAACTGACCGTGGCGATGACGGCGCGCTACGACCTGGAGGCGAAACACGTCTCGTTCATCACCGGCAGCGGCGAGAGCACCAACAAGGTCCAGTCCGTCGTCGAGGACGCGGCCCGGCTCCGCGAGGAGGCCGCCGTCGAGGGTTCACAGGGCGCGTTCGAGGGCGCGACCAGGACGGACGACGACCCGCTCGCCGACGACGAGCCGGACGACGGTGACGAACCGGCCGAAGCCGACGAGCCGGAAGACGAGGCAGCCGAGGAGGCCGCGGCGGACGACTCCCAGTCCGGCCTCGCGGATTTCTACTGAGCCGCCACCTGCGAGCTTTTCCCCCACCCACACGAGGTCCGGCCATGCGCGCCGCAGTCCTCACTGAGTACGGCGAACCGCTCGATGTCCGTGAGATCGAGGAACCGGACCCCGCGAGCCACGGCGTCGTCGTCGACGTCGACGCCTGCGGGGTCTGCCGGAGCGACTGGCACGCCTGGCACGGCCACGGCGAGTGGGCCGACGACCGGGTCCCGCTGGGGCAGGTCCTCGGCCACGAACCAGCGGGCGAAATCGTCGCGGTCGGCGACGAGGTCACGGCGCGCGCGCTCGGCGAGCGGGTCGCGGTACCGTTCAGCCTCGGCTGTGGCTCCTGTCCCACCTGCCGCAACGGTCACGGCAACGTCTGTGCGGACGACCGCGCGCTCGGGTTCGAGGCGAGTACCCCGGGGGCGTTCGCCGAGCGGGTCCACGTCCCGAACGCCGAGTACAACGTCACGCCGCTTCCCGACGGCGTTTCACCGGTGGCGATGGCCGCGCTCGGCTGTCGGTACGTCACGGCCTACAACGCGCTCGCGCGCCGGGCCGACCTGGAGGCCGGCGAGTGGCTCGCGGTCGTGGGCTGTGGCGGGGTCGGCCTCTCGGCGGTCCAGCTCGGCGCGGCGATGGGCGCGCGGGTGCTCGCGGTGGATCTCGACGGGGCCGCGCTCGACCTCGCTGCGGACCTCGGCGCGCGGGCGACGGTCGACGCGACCGACGATCCAGCGAGAGCGATCCGCGACCTGACGGACGGCGGCGCGCACGTCGCGCTCGACGCGCTCGGGAGCGCCGAGACCTTCCGCACGACCATCGAGTGCCTCCGGCGGCGCGGCCGGCACGTCCAGGTCGGGCTCACGGGCGACGACGAACGCGGCGAGGCCGCGCTGCCCGTCGACGAACTCGTGCGCAACGAGATCGATCTCCTCGGAGCCCGTGGCCTCTCGCCGACGCGCTACGGCGACCTGTTCGACTTGCTCGCGGGCGGGGCGATCGACCCCGGCGAACTCGTCACCCGAGAGGTGAGCTTAGAGGACGTTTCGGACCGACTGGCGGCGATGGACGACTACGGCGTCACGGGGGTCGAGGTCGTCACCGAGTTCTAGAGGATCTTCGAGAGGAACTGCTGGGCGCGGTCGGTGTCGGGGTCGGCGAAGAAGCGCTCTGGCTCGGCGGTCTCGACGATCCGGCCCTCGGACATCAACACCACGCGGTCCCCGACCTCGCGCGCGAACCCCATCTGGTGGGTCACCACCAGCATCGTCATCCCCTCCTCGGCGAGTTCGCCCATCACGTCGAGCACCTCGCCAACGAGTTCGGGGTCGAGCGCGCTCGTCACCTCGTCGAACAACATGACGTCGGGCTCCATCGCGAGCGCGCGGGCGATGGCGACGCGCTGTTGCTGGCCGCCCGAGAGCTGGCCCGGATACGAGTCGGTCTGGTCCGAGAGCCCCACGCTGGCGAGGAGTTCCTCGGCGCGCTCGCGGGCGTCGTTCTTCGAGATCCCCTTCACCTTCCGCGGGCCGAGGGTGACGTTTTCGAGCGCGGTCTTGTGGGGAAAGAGGTTGAAGCTCTGGAAAACCATCCCGATACGCTGGCGGAGGCGGTTGATGTCGGCGTCCGGGGCCGAGATCGCCTCGCCTTCGAGCCGGATCTCGCCCGACTGGATCGCCTCCAGTCTGTTCGCACACCGGAGGAGCGTCGACTTCCCGCTGCCGCTCGGGCCGATCACCACGCATACCTCCCGGTCTTCGACGTCGAGGTCGACGTCCCGCAGGACGTGGGCGTCGCCGAAGTACTTGTTCACGCCGTCGAACTCCAGGATCGGCGTCGATGAGGGGCTCACGAGTTCCCTCCGGCGGGGTCGGCACGGCGTTCGAGATAACTCACGATCCGGCCGAGGGGGATCGTGATCATGAGGTAGGCGACCGCGACGATCACGATCGGCGTCCATGGGTCGAAGGTGTTGCTGTTGACGTTCCGGAAGGCGCTGATGAGTTCGGGGACCGCGAGCACGGTGAGTAGGGAAGTATCCTTCACGAGGATCACTTGGTCGTTACCGATGGCGGCGAGCGCGTTGCGCCAGGCCTGCGGCAGGACCACCTCGCGCATCGACTGGATGTACGAGAGCCCGAGCGACCGCGCCGCCTCCATCTGTCCGCCGGGCACCGACTCGATCCCGCCGCGGATCGCCTCGCCGATGTAGGCTGCGTGGTTCAGCGTCAGCCCGATGATCGCGGCCGGAACCGAGAAGTCGGAGAAGGGGAACTGGCCGGCCGGCCAGAGCGTCGGCACCCCGAAGTAGATCACGAACAGCTGGAAGAGCAGGGGTGTGCCGCGGAAGAACTCGATGTACCCCCGCGCGACGTTCCGCGTGAAGCCGGTCCGGGAGACCCGCCCGAGCCCGACGAAGACCCCGGCGACCACCGACAGCACCGAGCTGATGACGACGATCTTGAGCACCGTGATGAAGGCGTCGGTGAACTGCGGGTAGACCACCTCGATCAGGAGTCCGGGGTCGACCTGAAAGACGACGATGTAGCCGATGAACACCGCGATCAGGAGCGTGAACAGCCCCGTGACCGCCATGCCGACCCACTTCAGCGTCGTGTCGTTGAGTACCCGATTCTCGGGGGTTCCGCGTGTCGTGTTGGTTTGCGTGTCGGCCATTGCGGGGAGTTACCGGGAGGCGGTGATAGGTGTCGGTGGTTCAGCCGTCGAAGTACTCGTTGTAGATCTCGTCGTAGGTGCCGTCGTCGCGGATGGTCGAGAGCGCCTCGTTCACCCGCTTTCGGAGGTCGTCGTCGTTCTGCCGGAACGCGATGCCGTACTCCTCGACGGTGAGGGTGAGGTACGACGGCGCGTTCTTGCCCTGGTTTGCGGCCTCGCCGTCGCCCTCGACGAACCGGACCGCGTCGGAGTTCTCGTTGACGAACCCGGCGTTGACGGTGTTGTCGTTGATGACCGCGGCGACCTGGTTGTTCATCAGCGCGCTGAAGGCGTCGGGGATCTGGTCGTAGCTCTCGATCGAGAGGTCGCCGTCGAACTCCTCTTTCAGCCCCGCGGCGGCGTCGGCCCCGGTGGTGCCCTTCTGGACGCCGACGGTCTGCCCCTTGAGGTCGGCTTTCCCCGAGATATCGCTGTTCTGGAGGGTGATGATCGTCTGGTAGGCCGTGAAGTAGGGGTCCGAGAAGTCCACCTTCTCCGCACGGTCGTCGTTGATCGTCATCGCGCTCATGATCACCCGGAAGTTGTTGTTGTTGAGCGACGGGATGATGCTGTCGAACGAGGTGGCCTGGAACTGCGGGGTCATCCCCAGCTGCTCGCCGAACACCGCCTTCGCGATGTCGACGTCGAACCCGACGAGCTCGTCCTCGTTCGTCCGGTACTCGAACGGCTTGTAGGGGATGTCGGAGCCGATGGAGATGCTTTGCTGGTTGTTCGACCCGCCGCTGGCGTTCCCGCTCGCCGTCCCGCCGGATCCGTTCCCCGTCGTGCCGCTTCCGCTTCCACCGCCGCCGCTGCCGTTCTCGCTGCTGTTGTTCCCGCCGCTTCCACCCGTACAGCCCGCGAGCGAGAGCGCCGCGACCCCCGCGCCGGTCGCCTTCAGATAGCCGCGCCGCGTCGCCGAGCGATCCTTTGCCATACCCCGTCTGGGGAGATGACGCTTTTCACTCTTTCGTCACGAACCGCCCTCCGGCTGGGTTCCTCGTGTTCCCCGTCGGAAGAACGGACGAACTCGCATCGATGCGCCGGTCTTTCCGGATGATCGGTCGGTTGTGACCGCGGACCCGATCCGCGTCGTGGCTCGACCACGCGAGGCGTCGCTCGGCGGTCGGGCGTTGATAGTGTGTCGATGAAAAGCGGAGGTGTCTACGCGACCGTATAGCCCTTCTCGCGAAGGAACTCCTCGATCCGGCCGGTGTGGTTGCCCTGGAGTTCGATGGCGTCGTCCTCGATGGTGCCGCCACAGGCGAACTTGGATTTCAGGTCCGAGGACAGACTCGACATGTCGACGTCCTGTGGGTCGAACCCTTCGACTATCGTTACCTCCTTTCCGTATCTGCGCTCGTCGATGCGGATGGTGATCTGCTGGGACTCTCGCGCCACGTCTTCGCAGACGCAGAGTTCCTGAGGCAGGCCGCACGTCGAGCAGACTTCCGACATTACACTGGGAAATATGAAGTCATCGTATTAAATACTGTCGGGACCTCGCTCGCGTCGATTTCGGCGGAATCGACCCACCACCGGGGTGCGCTCGGCCACGAGCTGGTCGACCAGCCCGGCGGCCTCGTCGGCGTCGGTCCGGCTCACCTCGCCGGCGTAGTGGGCGCGCTCGAAGATCTCGCCGACCCGCTCGACCCGTTCGTCGCTGCTCACGACCGCGAGGTACTCCCGCGGGGTCTCGCCCGCCCGTCGTGGTCGGTGGTCGCGCGCGAGGAGGTATTCGAGCCGGTCGAACGACCGCTCGACCGCCGCGGCCGGCGACCCGCTCGGGTGGACCCGGAGCCAGAGCTCGCGGTAGAGCCGTTCGAGCACGCCGGTTCGGTGGGCGGCGGCGGCCAGTCCGACGAGCACGACCAGCGTGAAGAGGAGCTCCCGCGGCGACGGCGAGGGGAGCTGCAGGTCGAAGCTCGCCGCCCCGTCACTCGAACCGGCCGCACCGCCGGCGGTCGTCGTGGCGTTCGTCGCGTTCGCCCCGTCCTGGTTCGCGGCCCGCTGGAGCTGGTCGTCGAGCCCGGCGGGGGCGTCGGCGGTCGCGTTCGAGTCGTTCACGGTGGTCGTCTCCGTCGCCGTCGCCCCGACCGGCGTGGGCGTCGGCGTCGGCGTCCACTCGCCGGCCTCGGAGCCGTCGGCGTCGACGTTCGAGCCGTTCCCCGCGCGGGCGTCCTCGAGGTTCGACTGCTCGACGGCGCTTCGCGGCGCGGCCGGCGTCGGGTCGAACCTGACCCACCCGGTCTCGGGGAAGTAGACCTCGACCCAGGCGTGGCTGTCGTAGCCACGGACCACCCACTCGTCCTCGGCGACCTGCTGGCCCTCGGCGTAGCCCGTCACGAACCGCGCCGGGATGTCCTGACTCCGGAGCATCGTCACCATCGTGGTGGCGAAGTAGGTACAGTAGCCCGCGTCCATCTCGAAGAGGAACGCGTCCGCGATGTTGCCGTCGGGCCGGTCGACGTCGAGCGAGTAGTTCTTGCTTGTCTCCAGCCAGCGCTCGACCGTCCGGGCGGTGTCGTAGGGGTTGTCGGCGTTCGCGGTGACGCGGTCCGTCCGGGTCGCGACCCGGTCGGGCGTGCTCTCGGGGAGCTGGGTGTACTGGCTCGCGACCGCCTCCGGGTAGGCCGTCCCGGCCGCCCGGAGCTGGGCGGGCGTCGCGTTCGGGCGCTGGCTCTCGACCGCGTAGGTCGTGCCGTTCCCGAGTTCGCCGTCGGGCTGGAGCCCGCCGAGCGCCGTCACGCTGGCGTTGTCGGCGACGCTGCCCGAGAGCTCGGTCGGTTTCCACGCCGCGGGCAACACGCCGAGCTCGGACCGGAACTCGTAGGTCTGGTCGACCTCGGTGGCGTCGCCCGGCGGGCCCGCGAGCGAGCCGGCGTAGGGCTCGCTGCTTCCGGTTCTGACCCATCCCTGTCCGGTGTAGCGGTCGTAGCCCGCGACGCGCCAGTAGTCCTCCCGGTCGCTCTCGACGGTGAAGCGGACCTTCGGCGAGAGGGTGATCGCGCCCTGGACGTTCACCTCGTCGCCCGCCGAGAGCAGCCCGCCCTCGATGGTCGACGCCCCGCTCCCGTCGCCGGCCCCGGAGGTGACGAGCGGCTGGGACGCCCCGCCGGGGACCACGCTCAGGAACGGCGCGACCACGACCATCGCCGCGAGCACCACCACGAGCGTCTCGGCCTGTCGCGCGCTCCCGCCGTTGCGGTCGAGTTCGCCGAAGCCGACCACGCCCGCCGCGCCGGCGGTCCCCGCGAGCACCGCCACGATGCCCGCGTCGCCGGTCAGGACGAAGAAGCCGAGCGCCGCGCTCCCCACGACCGCCGCGCTCACGTAGTGCCGCCGGAGCGAGAGATACCAGACGAGGAACGTCGGCGTGGGCGCGAAGCCGACCGCCCACGTCCCGGCCGCCATGATCCGGAGCACCGAGAGCCCGGTCAACAGCGCGAGGACGTCGGTCTTCACCGCGTCGAGCGATTGGAGCAAGAGCGCGCCGTTCGGCACCGCCTGGATGTAGCTCCAGGTCCCGACCCCGAACAGCGCCGCCGCGAGCACGACCGCGCCGGCCGTCGGCAGGAAGCGGGCGAGCACCGTCGCCGCCACCAGACTCCCGGCGACGAACAGCCAGAGCGTGTCGGTGCCGCCGGCGACGTCGGTGACGGCCGTGAGCACTCGGAGAACGGACCCGATGAGGAGGAGGGTCGATGCGAGCGCGAGTGCGCGGCGCGAGCGCGGCCCGAACCCGACCGACAGCCGCCGACCCGAGCGCTCGTCGTTTCGACTTTCGAGCGTGCTCACGAGACCACCCCGGTGTCGGCCGTGGGTTCGATCCTGGGGCCGGCGAGGTCGCTGAAGGCTATCTCGCGGTTCTCGACGGTCACGCGCGTGCCGCCGGCGTCGGCGACCACCCGGACGTCGGCGTCGCGCTCGACCCGTCCCGGCCCGGCTCTGGCGAGCGCGGCGAGGACGCGGTCGCGCTGGGACTCGCCGCCGTCGCGTTCGACCTCGACGCCGGGGAGCGCGAGGCCGACCGCGAGCCCCGCGTCGAGCAGCGCGGTGACGACGCTCGCGGTCGCCGCCGCCATCTCGTCGTCGTAGCCCGCGACCGCCTCGGCGGCGACCGTCAGCCCTGTGACGTCGCTCGCGGTGTCGAACTCCATCACCACGAGCTCGTCGCGTTTGGCGCTCGACGCCCAGTGGATGTCACGCAGGCTGTCGCCCGGGACGTACTCCCGGAGTTCGTCGAACTCGTCGCGCTGGTCGACGGGGTCGGGCGCGCCGAGCGCGCCGCCGGCCCCCGCGACCTCGAAGAGCGGTGGATACACCAGAAGGGGCGTTCGTTTCGGGTAGTCGTACGTCGTCGTCCAGAGCCCGAGGACGTCCGTCACTTTCAGCGTCGCCGGGCCGAGCCGCCGTTCGCCGCGGGAGCCGAGCCGAACGTCGTACTCGACGGTGGCCGGCAGCCCGCGCTTCGCGCTCGAAAACGAGGTTTCGAGCCCGTCGCCGACGGTCTCGGTGACCCGCGCCGACAGCGCGTCGCCCCCCTCGATGGTGAGCTCGACGGGTCGAATCTCGTCCGGAAACCCGGGTGCGGGTCGGCTCCGACGAAGCGTCGGGCGGTCGGCGAGAACCAGCTGTACCGCCCCCGCGACGAGCGCGACCAGCGCCGGCACCACCACCGCGTTGAGCGAGCGCGCGCCGAAGCGGACCGCGAGCCAGACCGCGAGGCCGCACAGCCCCGCCACCGTGACCGCCCGGCGGGTGGGTCTCATTCGACGCGAACCGTCGAGAGCGCCGTCCGGACGATCTCCCGCCCGGTCTCGTCGGTGCTGGAGACCGGTCGGATCCGGTGGGCGAGCGTGACCTCGGCCTCGTGCTGGACGTCGTCGGGCGTGACGTATCCCTGGCCGTCGAGCGCCGCCCGGGCCTGGCTGGCGCGCAACAGCGCCAGCGACCCGCGGGGGCTCACCCCGAGCTGAGCGTGCTCGCGGGTGTAGTTCGCCAGCCGCGTGACGTACTGTCTGATGGGGGCCTCGACGGTGATCTCGGCGACCGTGGCGCGCGCGCCGCGGAGCTGGTCGAGGCTGGCGACGGGGTCGAGGGTCTCGATCGGGTGGGTGCCGGCGACCCGCCCGAGCATCGCGGCCTCGGCGTCGGGCGAGGGGTAGCCGAGCCGGAGGCGTTTCGTGAACCGGTCGACCTCGGCGATCGGGAGTTCGTAGGTCCGGTTCCGTTCGACGGAGTTCTGCGTGGCGATCACGGTGAAGGGCTCCTCGAGGCGGTGAGTGGTGCCGTCGACCGTGACCTGGGTCTCCTCCATCACTTCGAGGAGCGCGCTCTGTGTCTTGGGTGGGGCGCGGTTGATCTCGTCGGCGAGCACGACGTTCGCGAACACCGGACCGGGTCGGAACTCGAACTCCCGGGACTGCTGGTTGAAGACGTTGACCCCGGTGACGTCGGCGGGCAGGAGGTCGGGCGTGAACTGGACCCGGGAGAAGGAGGACTCGAACGAGCGGGCGACCGCGCGTGCGAGCATCGTCTTGCCGACCCCGGGGACGTCCTCCAGCAGGACGTGCCCGCGCGCGAGCATCGTGGTCACGATGTGTTCGATCGCGTCGTGGCTCCCGACGATCACGTCCTCGACGTTCCCGATCACGGTCCGGGCGAGGTCGCCGACCTCCTCGACCGAGAGCTGGCGGGTCGGTTCGGCGCGGGCGGTTCGCGGGTGGCCGGTATCGGTGTCGATGTTCGCGTCCGTCATGGATTGAGAGGGCGGGCCGAGGACGGGCGTTCGCGCCGACCCATTGACACGTTCGTGGGGTTGAGCGCTTGTAACGTTACTGTTTCCGTGTGTCGCTGCCGCATGGAGGGCTATAGAGCGCTCCCGAGTCGGCGTCGAGGGCGACCGCACTGTGGGACCCCCACGACCGGCCGATCGATTCCAGAAGGTCGATATAGCCGGTTTCCCTACCGTCGCGGGATGGCCCTCTCCGACGAGGCGACCGAACGCCTCGCAGACGTGGTTGCCCTCCAACCCACGAAGAACGGCGAACTCGAAGAGCGCTGGGGGATGGACGGCGGCAGCGAGGTCCACCAGTACCTCGAAGCCGAACTCAAGGAGTACTACTACCGCGACGAGAACAGCCTGATCCGCGCGACCGCCGACGCCGCCGAACTCGTCGGGGCCGAACCCGACGACGGCCCGCGAACCGTTCGCGTGCCCGAACTCGAAGTCTCGGTGTTCGACGTCGTCGCCGACCAGGACGACGATCCCGAGAGCGTGGTCTCGGTGCTCCACAAGCTCCGCGAGACCCACGACATCGACCCCGCACCCGACGACGTTCGCTCCGCGCTCCGGGGCCTCGCACGCCGCGGCGTGGTCGAGGTGGTTCAACGGACCGTCCCGGTCTTCCGGCTCGCGGTCGAGCGCGATTCGGTGGTCGTCGAGCCGATCGACGAGGACTAATCGAGGTCGGGTCGGCTGCGCTCGCGCTGGTCGGCGAGCAGCCGTTTGATGGCCTTTCCGGGCCCGCCCTCGATCGGCCAGCCCCGCGAGCGCCACGTCGGGGGCTCGGGTTCGAACGACCCGCACGACCACGCACATTCGGTCGCGCTCTGGTGGTGGCCCTTCGCCGCACACCACGGCAGGAGGGTTCGACCGTCCTCACGAAGCTCGAAGTGTCGGCAGTCGGGTCGCATCGTGTCGGCGTAGGCCCGCCAGCCGCGCTCGTAGGCTCGTTCTGCGATCCCGAGGCGTTTCTCGGTCTTCCACTCCCGGCTCGCGTACTCGAACTCGGCGGCGTTCTCGCCCGTCGCGCGCTCGATGATCCGGGTTCCAGGCTCGTGGGCCGCGAGGGTTCGCGGGTGCCAGGCGACCTCGGCGTTCGTTCCGCCCTCCTCATCGGTATCGACCACCAGTACGCCCGCTTCGACCGGGAAGTCCTCCAGCAGCACGGGTTCGATGACCTCGTCGGTGCGAGCGGTGGCGACCCAGACCTCGTCACAGAGCCCGAGCGCGACGTCGCGTTCGATCTGACCGGCGAGCGCGCGGGCGGCGCTCGCGGTGAGGTCGGGCTTGTTCTCGATCGCGACCACTCGCTCGACCCAGTCGGGGTAGGCCCACTTCTGGCGGAGTTCGATCCGGTTGTTCCGGCGGCGGGTGTCGACGGCTCCACGACCGGCCGCGCGGTGGACCGCCTCCCGAACGTACCGCCAGGGGTAGTCGGGCTCGGGCAGGGCGTCGCGGTACCACGTCCACTCGGTCGGCGCGTTGCGAACCACTCCTAGCAGGTCGCCATCGAGCCGCTTCGTGCCGAACCGCGCCCGCTCGGCGAGCTTCCGGGTGTTCGCCTCCACGACCACCGTGTCCCACCGCCGGTACTTCGTCCCGAGCTGGCGGGCGACGATGGCGGTGGTGTCGGACGGCAGCGTCCCCTCGGGCGGCCAGTTGCGCTCGGCCCAGGCACACACCCCGAGTTCGAAGACGAACTCGCTGTCGACGTTCACGTTCCGTGTCCCCCTTCGACCGGCTAATCGGTTCGGTTTTCGGGGTGGTCCCACCCGACGACTCTACCCCGTTCGCGGATCGATACGGCTCGTGCGGCGGGGGCCCGATTCGGAAACGCGGTGAACCGACCGTCGGTCGTCACCGGTCCCGCTCACGACGACCGTGCCGGAACCCGGTCGGTTTAGTATCGACTGCCCGAGCGTTCGGTCATGCAGGCCGACGAGATCCACCCCCAGGCGAAGGCGGCGGTCGAACGACAGGACCGATTCTCGCTCCCGCACAGCCGCCGTGCGACGCCGGCCCTCCGCTTCGTCTCGCGCGTGACGATGCGGATCCGGAACCGGCACAACCCGCACGTCGGGACGGTGACGGACCTCACGATCCCCGGTCCCGCGGGCGACCTCGACGCCCGCCTCTACCGACCGGACGGGGACGGCCCGCACCCCACGGTCGTCTTCTTCCACGGCGGCGGGTTCGTCTTCGGCGACATCGCCACCCACGACTGGCTCTGCCGGCACTTGGTTCGCGAGAGCGGCTGTGCCGTCCTCTCGGTGGACTACCGGCTCGCGCCCGAACACCCCTTCCCGGCGGCGGTCGAGGACGCCTACGCCGCGACCGAGTGGGCCGCCGCGAACCCCGAGGCGCTCGACGCCACCGGCGAACTCGCGGTGGCGGGCGATTCGGCCGGCGGGAACCTCGCCGCCGTCGTCGCCCTCCTCGCCGCCGACCGCGACGGGCCGGCCATCGACCATCAGGCCCTCCTCTACCCCGGCGTCGGGTTCGACGACGAGCATCCCTCGATGCAGGACCACGCCGGCATCGTGCTCTCCGAGGCGGACATGGAATGGTTCAACGAGTGCTACTTCGTGAACGACATCCACATGCGAAACCCCTACGCCGACCCGATCAACGCCGCCGACCTGTCCGGGGTCGCGCCCGCGACGGTCGTCACCGCGGGCTTCGACCCGCTTCGGGACGGCGGGCGGGCCTACGCCGAGCGCCTCGTCCGTGACGGGGTCTCGACGCGCTACGAGAACTACGCGGACATGGTCCACGGCTTCATGACGATGCGCGAGGTCGACCGCGCTCGCGAGGCTATCGCCGCCGTCGCCGACGACCTCGCGGGCGCGCTCGTCGGGGACCGGGCCGTCGAGTGAGTCGCCGGCTCAGTAGCCCGCGTCGTTGAGGAAGTCGTGGGCTTCGACGAAGATGTCGCGCGGGCCGTCCTGGGTGATGGTGTTCACCGCCTGCTCGTAGTCGCGCCACTGGTGGTCGTGGTGTTCGTTCGAGAGTTCGGCGCTCGCCTCGTTCGACTCCGCGACGAACAGGTGGACGGTCTTGTGGATCGTGTCGCCGCCGGCCTGGAAGACGTAGTCGTACTCGCGCCGAAACCCATCGATCAATCTGAAATCCGCGATCCCGGATTCCTCCGTTACCTCTCGAATCGCCGTCTGCTGGAGTTCCTCGTCCCCCTCGACGCCGCCTTTGGGGAACTCCCAGTCCCCGGGACGGCTCTTCAGGAGGAGGTACTCGCGGCGGCCCCTCGTATCGCGAAAGAGGATAGCCCCCGCACTCGTCGCTTCGACTGCCATTACCCGATTTATTCGGGCCGGCTTTAATTGGGTGTTGTTTCAACTCCCACCTTTTGCTGTCGTTCGGAAGGCGCTCCGCGCCTTCCGTGATCGTCAAAAGAGCCTCCGGCTCTTTTGGACCTCGCGGAGCTTCGCTCCGCTCAGTGACGAAACGGCGAAGCCGTTTCGAACCACGTGCTCCGGAGTTCGGGCCTCGCCCTTCATCCACCAGGAGAGCACAGCTCCCCTGAGCCTCGGCTCACTGCCGTTCGCCGAGACACCAGGGACCGCACCGCAACCGCCACACCGCTCGGCGGCCGCACCGCAACCACCGCGGCCGCGACCGCCGTAGTCGGCGGCGTTTTCACACCCGACCCGCAATTCAGTCCATGATCTGCGTCGTCTCCGATACACACGGCACCGACGGCCATCGGCTCACCGGTCGAACCCTCGATGCCGTCCGCGAGGCGGACCTCACGCTTCACGCCGGGGATTTCACGACCGAAGCGGTGCTCGATGCCTTCGAAGACGAGGCCCGCGACCTCCGGGCCGTCCACGGCAACAACGCGACGCGCGGGGTCCGCGACCGCCTCCCCGCCGAGCGCGTCGTCGAACACGAGGGGGTTCGGATCGCGATGACCCACGGCGACCGCCACGACGAGACCGCGCTCTCCCTGTTCGGTCGCGAGGCCGACGCGGACCTCGTCGTCTTCGGCCACTCCCACGACCCCGAGTTCGTCGAAGCTGGCGAAATCGGACTCCTCAACCCCGGCAGCCACGCCGACCCACGCTGGTACCGACCGGGACACGCCGAACTCGACGTGGACGAGACCGGTATCGAGGGGCGGCTCCGCGAACCAGATGGCGAGGTCTTCGAGACGTTCCGGCTCGAACGGTAGCCCCGAAACGACTATACTCCACCGCCGGATACGCCACCCATGCCCTTCGGCATCAGTCCCGCACTGTTCGCGGTCATCATCGTGCTCCTCCTCGTGATCTTCGCGTTCTTCCTCCTCTTTCGCCGGACCGCGATGGCGTTCCGCGAGGGCGCGGAGCGCGGCCGCCGATAGCGACTACGCGACCGCCCGCCGCGACTACGCGACCGCCCGCCGCACGCCCGCGACGGCCTCCTCGATATCGTCCTCGTCGACGTCCCAGTGGGTACAGAACCGAACCCGGTAGTCCCCGAACGCCGACGCCCGCACCCCTTCCTCGGCGATGGCGTCGACGAACGCCTCGGCGGGCGATTCGGTCCCCGCGACCACGATGTTCGTATCCGGCTCGGCCGCGGTCACGCCCCCGATCCCGTCGAGGCCCGCCGCGAGGGTCTTCGCGTTCGCGTGGTCCGTCTCGAGCCGGTCGACGTTCGAGAGCGCCTCGATCCCCGGCGCGGCGATGATCCCCGCCTGACGCATCCCGCCGCCGAGCAGTTTCCGGTGGCGACGCGCGCGCTCGACGAACGCCGCGCTCCCGGCGAGCATCGACCCGACGGGCGCGCCGAGGCCCTTCGAGAGACAGAACAGCACCGAATCCACGCTTTCGAGCAGTCGCGGCGCGGGCGTATCGAGCGCGACGCTGGCGTTGAACACCCGCGCGCCGTCGACGTGCACGGGGACGTCGAGGTCGTGGGCGGCCTCGGCCGCGGCGTCGATCGCCTCGGCCGGGATCGCGACCCCGCCCTTGCTGTTGTGGGTGTTTTCGAGCGCGAGGAGCCCGGTGCCGGCCCGGTGGCCGTCGGTCGCGACGTGGCCCGCGTCGATGTCTTCAGGAGTGATGGTCCCACGGGGACCGCCGTCGATCGTCCGCGCCTGAAGCGCCGAGTGCTGGGCGAGGCCGGCGAGCTCCCACTTGTAGATGTGGCTCTCGCGTTCGCAGAGCACCTCCTGGCCGCGGTCGGTGTGGGTGCGCGCGGCGACCTGGTTGCCCATCGTCCCGGTCGGTACGTAGAGCGCCGCCTCCATGCCGACGGCCTCGGCGGCACGGGCTTCGAGTTCGTTGACGGTGGGGTCCTCACCGTAGACGTCGTCGCCCACCTCGGCGGTACGGGCGGCCTCGCGCATCGCGTCGCTCGGGCGGGTGACGGTGTCGCTCCGGAGGTCGATCATGGGTCGGCTACTGCCGTGACCGTCAAATACCCCTCGGAGGCCGATCGTGCGCGCGTCGACTCGGTGCACCGTCGCCCGAAACGGACGCCTATCGGTTGGTGTGCCGGGGCGAGTGGGCCTCGCGGACCTCGGCCCCGTCACGGAGTTTGTCCTCGCACCGGGGACAGACCCGGACGGTCTCCATCCCGGTCGGGGCGAACACGCGAACGTACTGTTCGGTCACGAACGACTCACAGTTCAGGCAGTTAGGCATTGGGAGTATCAGTAGGTGATATCGCCGCCGAAGAATAGTTCATACCGGACTGTGCAAGGCGTATTTGTACTCGGCGGCGAACGCCCTCCGGCGCACCTCACTCGGCGGCCCGGTCCGCAGCGTCGCCGGCGTCCGCACACGCCATCTGCACCACCTTGCTCAGCGCCGGATGGGCGTGGAGCAGGGTGTTCGCGAGGTCGTCGACCGTCAGTCCGTATCGGACGGCGGGCACCACCTCGTGAACGAGGACCGACGCCTCGTGGCCGAAGACGTGACAGCCGACGACCGCCCGGCTCTCGGGGTCACAGAGCACCTTCACGAACCCACGGTCGAGCTTCAGCGCCCGGCTCATCGCGGTATCGGTGAACGCGGCACGACCCACGACGTACTCGTCCCCGTCCTCGCGGAGTTCGGCCTCCGTCCGCCCGACCGCCGCGACCTGTGGCTCGGTGAAGACGGCGTGTGGGAGCGCGGTGAAGTCCGCCTCGCGACCGGCATCGTGAACCACGTTGTCGACGACGATTTCGCCCTCGTAGTCCCCGGAGTGTTTGAACATCGCGTTGCCCGCGACGTCACCCATCGCCCAGACCCCCTCGAGGGAGGTTCGGAGCTGCTCGTCGGTCGCGACGAACCCCCCGTCGTCCGTCTCGATGCTCGTCGCGTCGAGCCCGACGCCGTCGGTGTTCGGCCGCCGGCCCAGCGCCACCAGCAGTTCGTCGCCCATCACCTCGACCGAATCGCCGTCCCCGGTTTCGGCGGTCACAATAACCTCACCGTCAGACTCCTCGACGGCCGTGGCGCTGTGGCCCGTGTAGACGTCGTGGCGTTCCTCGGCGACCTCGGTAACTGCCGCCGCAACGTCCGAATCCTCGCGATGGAGGAGGGTCTCGTTGCGGTCGACCAGCACGACGTCCGTCCCGAACGCATCGAAGTAGTAGCCGAGTTCGGCGGCGATGTAGCCGCCGCCGAGCACCACGAGTCGCTCGGGTGGACTTTCCAGCCGGAGCGCGTCGGCGCTGGTCAGGAAGTCGACCTCGCCGAGCCCGTCGATCGGATCGGGAACCACGGGCGTGCTCCCCGCCGCGACGACGACTTTCTCTGCCGTGTGCGTCTCGCCCGACTCGACGAGCTCGATCGTTTCGTCGTCGACGAACCGGGCTTCCTCCTGGAACAGCGTGAGGTTCGCCTGGTCGCGTTTGTTCTGCGCCTTCCGGTCCGCGACCGCGGCGAGCTCGTCGTTGACCTCGCGAACGAACTCGGAAAAGCGGACCTCGTCGACCGAAGCGTCGATACCGAACTCGCTCGCCTCACGGACCCGATTCGCGACGGTCGCGTGCTGGATCAGCATCTTCGAGGGGTTGCAGCCACGGTTCAGACAGAGTCCACCGATTGGACCCTTCTCGACGAGCGCCGTCTCCAGGCCCGCCTCGGCCGCCGCCGAGGCCACCCGATTGCCGGTGCCGCCGCCGAACACGATCAGGTCGAAGTCGACCATAGTAGGGGTTCGGTGTCGGGGGATAAATCCGTTCGCGCCGGACCCCTTATCCGTCGAGAGCGCCTATGGGACGGTGTGTCAGGCGACTTCAACTCGATCACGGGACTGCCCGACGAACTCGACATCGACGGCGACCTCGCGCGCGCCGACCAGCGGGTCTCGATCCGCGTCGACGAGCGCCGCTACGGCAAGGCGATGACCATCGTCGAGGGGTTCGACGACTCGACGACCGACGTCTCCGACCTCGCCTCCGAGCTCAAGAGCCAACTCGCGACCGGCGGCACCGTCTCGGACGGGCGGATCGAACTCCAGGGCGACCACCGGAATCGGCTGCCCGATCTCCTCGAAGAACGCGGGTTCGAACTCGCCGACTGAGCGCCGGTTCGAGGGCGGCTCGAACGCTCCGCTACGTTTGATCTATTGGAAGACGTGGTAGCTATGTGTACGGGTCGGGAACATTCGAGACGTGTTACCGCTGCAGATACCGGGAGTTCCGGGCGGGAGCGAGGGAGTCGCCGTGCTGTTCACTCTCATCATCCCGCTGGTCGTCGCGTGGTGGACTTATAGAGATGCCAAACGTCGTAACAACGAGAACCCCCTCAACTGGGGAATCAGTATGTTCTTGTTCGGATTCCTTGGATTCTTCCCGATAATCGTCGGTATCGGACTCTGGAGAAGTGTGAGGAAGGACGTCTAATGGAGATGCGGATCAGGAACCCGTGACCGGCCAGTTCCGTCGTCGAGAGACGGTCCCGTTCTCGGCAAGCCAAAGCTACAATTGGCGCGCGACCCCAATCGGGGCTATGGACAGAACGAATCCGGCCACCGGCGAGGCCCTCGAACCGGTCGAGGACGACACCGAGGAGGACATCGAGACCGCGCTCGCGACGGCCGACGAGACGTTCGAGGAGTGGCGCGAGGTTCCGATCAACGAGCGCCAGCAGCTCCTCGCCAACGCGGCCGAGGTGCTCCGGGAGAACAAAGGGGAGTACGCCGAACTCATGACCCGCGAGATGGGCAAACCCATCTCGGGGGCGGTCGCGGAGGTGGAGAAGTGCGCGTGGGTCTGTGAGCACTACGCCGAACGCGCCGACGAGTTCTTCCAGGACGAACTGATCGGCAGCGACGCCGAGACGAAGACCCTGGTCTCCTACGAACCCCTCGGCCCGGTGCTCGTGATCATGCCGTGGAACTACCCCTTCTGGCAGGTCTTCCGGTTCATCGCGCCGCACGTCACCGCCGGCAACGTCGGGATCCTGAAACACGCCTCGAACGTGCCCGGCTGTGCCCAGGCCATCGAAGACATCCTGCTCGAAGCGGGCTTTCCCGAGGGCGTCTTCCAGTCGCTGATGATCCACTCCGACCCGATCGAGGGAATGCTCGAAGACGACCGCATCGTGGCCGCGACGCTCACCGGGAGCGAGCCCGCGGGCCGCGCGGTCGCCGAGACCGCCGGGGCCGAACTCAAGAAGACGGTGCTCGAACTCGGCGGCAACGACCCGTTCATCGTGCTCGACGACGCGGACCTCGACGCCGCCGCCGAGGTCGGCGCACAGGGTCGCACCCTCAACTCCGGCCAGTCGTGCATCGCGAGCAAGCGCTTCATCGTCCACGAGGACGTCTACGACGAGTTCGTCTCGAAGTTCGTCGACGAGATGGATTCACTCACTATCGGCGACCCGACGGAGGAGGACACCGACGTCGGCCCGCAGGCCCGCGAGGACCTGATGGAGGAGCTTCACGACCAGGTCGAGCGCACGGTGGAGGACGGCGCGACGGTCGAAGTCGGCGGCGAACCGCTCGATAGAGATGGGTTCTTCTACCCGCCGACGGTGCTCACGGACGTGCCGACCGACGCCGCCTCGGCCTGCGAGGAGGTCTTCGGGCCGTCGGCGGCGGTCTTCGAGGTGAGCAGTGAAGCGGAGGCCATCGAACTCGCCAACGACTCCGACTACGGCCTGAGCTCTTCGGTCTGGACCGACGACCTCGACCGTGGCGAGCGCGTCGCCCGCCAGATCGAGGCCGGGATGAGTTACGTCAACCAGCTCTCGAAGTCCGACCCGCGACTCCCCTTCGGCGGGGTCAAGAACTCGGGCTACGGCCGCGAGCTCGGTCGCCACGGGGCCCACGAGTTCGTGAACCGGAAGACCGTCTGGGTGCAGGACGCCGACCCGAACTGAGTTCTCGGAGGGAGCGAGCGATGGAGGCGGTCGTTTCCGCGAACGGCTGGTCGACTCCGAGTAGTCCCTCGTTTTCCCCTTTCAGCGCTTCTCGTAGACGTAGAAATCGGAGTGGCGGGATTCGTACTCGTTCTCGACCGTCTCGACCAGTTCGAACGCCGGGAACTCCGTCTCGACGTAGTCGGTGAAGCGTCGGTGCCTGACGTGGAGTTCGGGGGTCGCCTCGTCGTGGTTGCTCGAGAAGACGATCACGTACCGAGTCGCCGACTCGAACATGTCGTGCATCGTCTTCTCGAAGGTCTCGTCGTCCACTAGGTGGAAGACGACCTCGAGGGAGAGAACCAACTCGGCCTCGAACCGCGTTCGCTGTTCGTCGTGATACGCATCCGGGTCGTAGTGAGCGAACGTTTTGGTCTCGTCGTCGGCGAACCGTTCTGCACACGCCTCGACGGCCGACTCGGATATCTCGAGTCCCCTGTACTCCGGGTAGTCCGCGAGCGCTACCTGGTCGCCGTCCCCGCAGCCGAATTCGAGAACGGACTCGATATCGTGCTCGTCGACGAACGCGTTCAGGAAGTCCGCTTTGAACTGTCTGTGCCCACCTCGTGACCCTGGCCCCGAGTCCCGACCATCTGCGTACCGCTGTTCCCAGTACTGCGTCGAGTCGAACAGCCGATAGTAGAGGGCTCGCGTCGGTTCGGTACGCCCGAGAAGCGAGAGCAGCCGCATCTTCGCGTAGGTTGTCGTCCGAGCGGCGAGTCCGTCCAACCCCTCGTCGAGAGCGATCTCGACACCTCGTCGAGCCAGCGCTGATATGCCCACACGAATGGTCATAGATCTCGTTTTGTTAAATCTGACGAGTGACCGTGCAAACCAAACCCCTCTCGATGCCCACCGCGCCCGGAACCGGACCGCAACCGCTACATAGCTCTTCTCCCGGGATACCCTATGCGCCGCTTCGAGGCCCGGCTGCCGCTCGCTGGCGGAACCTTGGTTGCCATCGTCGCCACCGCCGGCAGCCTCTATTTCAGCCTCGGACTCGGTCTCGTACCCTGCGAACTCTGCTGGTATCAGCGGATACTGATGTATCCACTGGTGCTCGTCCTCGGCGTCGCGGCCCTCGAGAACCGACGGCGGGTCTTCCTCACCGCGCTCCCGCTGTCGGCCCTCGGAACCGTCGTCGCGGCCTACCACTCGTGGCTCCAGGTCAGCGACACCACCGGCACCTGCTCGGTCGGCGGTGGCTGTAGCGCGGTCCAGTATCAGGTGGCCGGGCTCTCGATACCCAACCTCTCGCTGATCGCGTTCGTGCTGATCACGCTTTCGCTGGTCGTGACGGCCCGAAGCCGATAGCTTGACTCACTCGGCCGGTGCGTCGGCGGGGTCGACCACCTCGTCCGTCGCGGGATAGACACCCACCTGGTCGCAGAGGTCGGCCATCGGGCAGGCGTCGGGGTCGTCGAGGCACGCCGGTTTCCGGGCTTTGCAGAACTCCCGGCCGAACTGGATCGTCGCGGTGTGGCCGAACCCGCACTTCTCGGCCGGGACCTGATCTTCGAGGACCGCTCGAACCCCCTCGTGGTCGGCGTCGGGCGGCGCGACCCCGATTCGACGATAGATCCGGTGGACGTGGGTGTCGACGGGGAAGACGCCCGCACGACCGCCGGAAAACAGGAGGACGCAGTCGGCGGTCTTGGGGCCGACCCCCGAGAAGTCGAGCAGCGTATCGCGTACCGTTGCAGGGTCTTCCGCCGTGACGAACTCGTCGAACGCCGCCGCGCCGCCGTACTCCTCGACCACGCGACCCGCGATCCGGCCGAGAGTTTCGGATTTCTGGTTGTAGAGCCCCGCGGGCTGGATCGTCTCGGCGAGGTCGTCCTGATCGGTTTCCGAGAGCGCCACCGCGAGGTCCTCACCCTCGCCGTAGCGCGCCATCAGCGCGTCGTGGGCGGGCTGGCTGGCTTTGTCGGAGGTGTTCTGACTCAAGATCGTGCGGACGAGACACTCGAAGGCGTCCTGGCCACCGTAGGTCTTGCGCCAGTAGCGCTCGCCGAGGCGGTCGACGACCCGCTCGGCGCGGCTGTCGGCCGTCCGTTCGTCGAACTCGCTCGCGAGTCCGCCGCCGTCCGGACCCCCACTGATGTTCTCGGTGGGTTCCTGGTCCTCGCTCATAGCGGGCCGTAGGGCGCACGATATTACAAAACGTCGTTCGCGGAACCGCTCAGCCAGCGGACGAGCCAAGCCGCCGCCGAACCACGACGAGCAGCACGGTACCGGCGACCGTGAGCGCCCCGAGAAACGCCCAGCTCACGGAGTAGCCGGAGTGTTCGACCAACAGTCCGAACGTCGGCGGCGCGACGAGTCCGCCGACGTTGATCGCGGTCTGCCCGCCGGCGGTCGCCGCCCCGATGTCGTCGTCGTCGACGATGGTCCCGAGACACGAGTAGAACACCCCCGTCGAGCCGTAGACCGTGAGCCCGAGCCCCGCGAAGACGACGAGCGCCACCGGAAACGAGGGGAGGCCCGTGGCGAGCACCGCGAACAGGACCACCGCGACGGCCATCTGGACCAGCGCGACGGTGGCCGCCCCGCGTGCGCCGCCGAGGCGGTCGGCGACGCCCCCCGCGCCGATCCGCGCGGCGCTTCCCATGATCTGGGTCAGCGCCAACACGACGCCGCCGACGAGGGTGGTGTGGCCGAGGTCGTCGACGACGTAGAGCACGATGTAGCCGAGCATCGCGAAGATCGACGCCCCCATGAAGAATCCGACGCCGACGAGCACGAGATAGGCTCGGTTCGAGCGCAGCACCGAGAAGTCGGGTACCGAGAGGGTTCCCTCGCCGCGGGTGCCGTCGTAGAGCGCGACGAAGCCCACGACGTAGCCACCCGCGAGCGCCGCGATCACCCAGAAGCCGGCCTGCCACGCGACCACCGCTGCCAGTCCCGTGATCACCAGCGAGGCGATCGCACTGCCCGCCGTGACCCCGACCTGCTTCAGCCCCATGGCGAAGTTGCCCCGACCGGCGGGCGCGCTCGCGAGGATCCCCCGGTTCGAGGCGGGCATCGCCGAGGAGTACGCGCCCCCGAGCACCGCGCCCGCCACCAACAGGAGGCCGTAGCTCGGCGCGAGCGAGACCCCGACGGTCGCGACCGCGAGCCCGACCAGCCCGAAGACCATCACGCGTTTCTCGCCGTAGCCGTCGACCGCCGCCCCGCTCGGCACCAGCGCGACCGTGTAGCCGAGCAGCGCCGCGGTCGTGAACAGCCCGACCTCGGTCGCCGACAGCGAGAAGGCGTCCCTGACGACCCCCGTGGCGGCGAAGATGCTGTAATAGCAGAGACTCGCCGCCACCTGCCAGCCCGCGACCGTGGCGACCGACGACCAACTTCCCTCCGTCTCGCGTGACATTCGGCGAGTATCGCCTCGGGTGGTGATCGGTGGCAAACACACCTAAACGTGGCGTATCGGCGAGCTATCGACGGAGATCGATCGACCTAGACCGCCCGGTAGCCGTTCGTTTCGACGGCGGGTCAATAGACCAGATCACTCGACCCGGAGCGTCGCGGTGAGCGAGCCGCCGTCGGCGAGCGCCGTCACGAGCTCCCGGTCGAGGTCGCCGGCCGCCCGGTCCGCGCCCACCATCACCGTCCGGTCGTCGACGTAGTCGCTGGTCCGACAGACGAGGCTCCGGTCGTTCGTGCAGTCGAGGTCGGGATGGCCGCGCCCGCGAACGGTTCGGGTCAGCCCATCGACGGCGAGTTCGAGGCTGACGGTCGCGTCGGCGTCGCGGCAGGCGTCGACGAACGCGGGGTCGAAGTCGGCGGGCGTCCGGTCGGCCTCGATCCCGAGGATACAGTCGCCGGCGGGCGTGAGGTAGTCGTCGGCGGTGAGTTCGAGCGTGCTCGCGTGGCGCGCGGTGACGTGTTCGTGACCGCGTGCGCGGACGATTTCTTCCACGCCGGTCGTCGGCGGGAGCCGCACTTAGGGCTACGTCTTCGCGACGGTCACCGTGATGGCACCGCAGACGCACTCGTAGGCCCGGCGCTCGCCGCCCACGTCCCGGAAGACCAGTGCGGGCTCCGGGTCGAGGTCGCGCCCGCACCCTTCGGCCTCGCAGGTCAGCGTGAGTTCTTCGAACATACCGGAGGGACGTCTGCAGGGGCTATGAACCGGCGGCAACCCCGGAGTGAAACTGAAAGAAACACACGGAAGGGCTATGCCCCGCGCGCCCACTTCGGTTGACATGAACCTCCGCGAGTGGAGCGCGGCCGCGGTCGACCCGGGCGGGCGAGATCCACCGAAACCCGACGAGTGGATCGCCGTCGACGGTCCCGAGAGCCCGACGCGCTTCACCGGCGAGCGGACGGTCGCCTACCGAACCCGCTTCGCCGACCCCGGTGGAGCACGCGCCGAGATCCGTCTCGGCGGGCTCTACGCCCACGCGCGTATCTGGCTCAACGGCGAGTTCCTCGGGGAGCACGATACCTACTTCACGCCGTTCAGCGCCGTCGTCGATCCGGCGGACGAGAACGAACTCGTCGTGGCCTGTCGCGCGCCCGACGACCGCTTCGGCGGCGTCTTCGAGACGGACCACCTCCCGTCGCGGGACCGCGTTCCGGGGATCCGATGGGACGCCACCGTCGAACCCGTCCCCGAGGTCGCCCTCACCGACCTCACGGTCCGGCCGGCCGAGGGTGACGAGACGGGGATCAACGCCATCGTCACCGTCGACGCCGGGACGGAGCTCTCGGGGCGGATCCGGCTGACGCTCCACCCCGCGGACGGCGAGGCTACGAGCGCGATGACGTCCGTCGGGGTCGCGGCGGAGGCAGGCGGGCGCGTCACCGTTCAGGGTCGGCTCTCGGTTCGTGACCCCGACCGGTGGTGGCCGCGTGGCTTCGGCTCACAACAGCGCTATACGGTGCGGGCGGCGCTCGGCGACCACGAACGCACCGCGACAACCGGCTTTCGGACCGTCGAGTACGGCTCCGGGGGGCTGGTCGTGAACGGAACGCAGGTCCCGGTTCGCGGCCGGGTCGTGCTCCCGACGACCGACCCCGCGGACGCGGCGGGGGCCATCGAGCGCGCGGTCGAGACGAACGCGAACCTCGTGCGGTGGTACGGCCACGTCCCGCCCGAGTCGGCCTACGACGCAGCCGACGAGGCGGGCGTGCTCCTCATGCAGGACCTGCCGATGAGTCCGGGCGCGCTCGACGCCGAACGCGCCCGGTCGCTTGCGCGCCAGCTCTCGGGGGCCTACGGCCACCACGCGAGCCTCGCGTGCTTCGGGGTCCACGACGACGCCTACGAATTCGAGACGGCCACCGACCGGGGTTCGTGGCGGGTGCTTCGCGCGGTGAGTGGGCGCGAGCACGCGGCGACCGCGACGGCGGCCACGGGCACGCTGCCGGGGTCCGTCCCCGCGCTCGCCGTCCCCGGTCTCGATGCCGGTATCGAGGACGGGACCGAGGGCTGGGTGGTCGACGGTTACACGGGGGCGGCCGGCGACCTCGACCCGGGCACCCACACCCGGTACGCGGTGGCCGGAACCGACGCGGCGGCGGCGACGAACGCGGAGCGGACGGTCGCGGCGCTCCGCCGGTCGGGGATACCGTTCCTCACTGCGTTCGCGCCGCCGGACGCCGCGTCGGTCGACGCCACGCTCGCGACCGGGTTCGACCCGGTGAACGTGTTCCTCGACGACCCGACCGGGCCCGAACCCGCGGTCGTGGTGGGCAACGACGCCGCCGACCCCGTCACGGGTGAGGTCGAGTGGGTGGCCGGCGAGCGGTCGGGAACGTTCACGGTCGACCTCGGACCGGCCTCGCGGGCGACGGTCGGTACGGTCGACCCGCCCGCGGAGGCCGATGCGATCGACCTCGTGCTCTCGGTCGAGGGTCGGTCGGTCGAGACCAGTTATCCCCGATAGAGCGGGCCTACAGACCGTGTGACAGGTCCCCACCATCGCAACGTTTAAATCGGTTCTTCGACTATGCGAAGACGCCAGAACGCCGCCGGCATCACTGTGGTATCGCTGTCTCTTATACACATCTCT